>JAZODE010000063.1:0-7777 GCA_045596885.1 Victivallaceae bacterium | reverse complement strand
AAATGACAAAGATGCCATTCGCAAAGAGCTGTAAAGGGTAGTTTGAGGTTGCTACCTGTAAGGTAACAGCCGAAAACGCTCCCTTTATCAGATCGAAGCGAGGGCGCTTTGACAATTTTGAGGAGTTTTGAAATTGCCTCTTTAATCAAAAAGCGGAAGGAGTTTTCCATGGCTGTCATACGATATGAACTACCGATAAAACTGGCAGGAAGGTTTCATTTATACATCCATCACTTTGCCCGGGGAACTTTTCCCTCCACCTCAAAAGAGTTGCACACTCACCCTTTCAACCGTTTTTTTATTCCATTAAATAATCCGACGGGCTTTGGCAGGATCAAAAAAAGCAGGAATGATGATTATCTTGAATTTATCCCCGGACACGCCTATTTCATACCGCTGAACTATAATGCGGGGATGCTGCTGGATGATTATTTTGAATTTATTTCCATTCAATTTGCTCTGGAACTCTATGAAGGTGTCGATCTTTTTTCTCATTACGGAGAAGTCCGGGAAGTGGATGATCCGGTATGGCAGCAGCGGGCAATCGATGCTTATACGGAAAAAAATCCTTTTTATGCCTCAGCCAAACTCCACTCTCTGGCATTTGATTTTGCGGTCTTTCTCATGGATTCCATGAGTTCTGAGCAATGGGAATCTGTAACCAGATATTCGGAATTTCAGCAGGAATTGAACTACCTTCAGGAAAATAAAAATTCTCTTGCAAAAATCACCATGGAAGATCTTGCTGCCATCCGTGGAAGCAGCCGGGAAAACTTTACAAGAAAATTCACCCTTGCAACCGGGATTTCTCCAAAAAAATTTCTCTCAAAAATGATTATATTCCATGCCTGCCGGATGCTGATCGATGAGGAGCGTCCCATTAAAGAGATCTCCTCTGCCCTTGGTTTTGCCAATGAGTATTATTTCTCAAGATTCTTCCGCAAACACACCGGAGTCCCCCCGGGGCAGTACAGAACGACCCATAAAAGTGAAACCTGAGCGCTCCCGCTGCAGTATCCCGATCTCTCCGGGGAGTACAGGAAACTTTTACGCCGGTAAGAAATACAGCAATGATAAACAAAAGACCGCCGCAACCGGAAGTTTCGCAGCGGTCCCCTGGAGAGAAGAAGATTTATTTTTTGTATCCTTTGAAAGTCATGGTAAAGCTGACTGATTTACCGGGTTCAATGTAGAAGGGTGTATTCCCTTTGACACCGGGTTTGTTGCCGTAGAAAGAACGGAATACCTCAAGCGTGTAAAGCTTGCCCTTGCCGTTGTGGTCGCCTTTGGAGTTGAACCATAAATAGGCGTAGCGGAGGGCCGGATCAAGCTGCCAGCTGAATCCGATTTTCTTTACCGGATTGTATGCGCCAAGTTCAGATTTTTCCAGGAGCACTGAGCGCTCCTCGTAGAAAAGAGGCTTTTTCAAATCAAATACCGTTCCTTTGAGCTTTTGGGCGGTAGGGACGATCAATGTGTCAAACTGACTGTCGGGAGCGATCCGGGGACGCAGACGGCCGCGCCAATGGAAATGATAGTGGCTGGGATCGTCAGATTTGAATTCCGCCGGAAAAACGTTGGCAATGGTGTAGTCGATCTTCAGTTCCCCTGTGCCGGGAACAATACTCATGATCCGGGAAATACGGAACTTGCCGCCCCGCATGAGCATGGAACACTCAAGAGCGATCCTTTTTGATGAAATCTCCTTGACAGCAACGTCCCAGTCAACAGCGCTTTCAGGGAGCACCTCTTTCCCGGCATCTTCATACCCCCCAAGGGAGGGAATGGAGGTGTGAGTGAAGCTGTGATAGAGTTTACCCGCCCGGATCTTCAAGGGCAGCGTCTTGTGAAGTGCTCCGGGATCAAGAGTTTCCACACCGTGAACCTTGAAAGATACGATCCGTCCCCCAAGTTCCAGCAGGGTGAACTCAATAATGCCGTTGGAAATGACAAATCCGAAATTGCCGTAAAGATCGATTGCTTTGATCTTCAGTTTGGAGCTTGCCGGGAGCATGGATTTGGCAAAATTGTCAGCCAGATCCAGATAATAGGCAGAACGGGCATAAAGTTTGTTGTCAAACATCCATTTTGCCTGAGCAGTTACAGTATTGACCAGAGCCGAAGAACTCTTTTTGACCATTTTCAGGCGGTGCTGCAAGATCTTTCGGGAACTTTCTGTGATGAGCCGGGTACAGTATGTGCGGTCTTTTTCTGAATAACTCCCCCTGGCAACAGCTGCAAGGAATTTTTGGACTGCCTGGTTATCCAGTTTGGATTTTTTCATTTCAGCTGAAAGTCGGGCAAGTTTTTTCAAATTGGCATCCTCTTTCAGAGTAAAAAAGATCTCTTTCGTCTTTACTTTACCTCTATGGGTGACTTTGACCTCAAACTTGTTGAGTCCAAGCTTGTCAAGAGAACACTTGAAGGTATTTCCTCCTTTTTGAGCGACTCCCATTTTTTTGCCGTTGACCGTAATTTCAGCTCCTGTGGGGGCTTTGATCGAAAGTTCTGCAAAGGTCACTTCAACCACGCTGTGATTCAAGGGGGTTGAGCTGACCAGCACGGGGAAGGGAGTGGCAAATGATTCGATCTCTTTGCCGATACGGTCACGGACTTTGTAGAGCAGAGCGCTGTCATTGGTGAAGCCGAAAGGCAGCTCCGGAAGCAGATCCCGGATCTGGGCATAGACATATTTTCTGCCTTCTCCGGGGTAATATTTGTCTACCTTCCGTGCCAGAAGAGTCAGATAGTCGCCGTCATCCATTGCCTCCCTGATCTGTGCCATCCTGAGCGTGGGAACGAATTTTCCCCCTTTGGTCAGAGCCGGAAAAATAATGGTAGCGCCCCCGTTGGCGAAGGTTTTTTCAAGATTTGTCCAGGGATTTACATGAGGACCGGGGGAAGAGGTCGTCTGCCACATCAGACCGCCCACGCCGCCGTTGGCAAAGATCTGCCAGGCAAAGAGACGGTTTTTGATGTAGTTGTGATGATCCAGCGGCAGGGGCCAGTTGTAGTACCAGATCTCACGGTTCTTTTCAAGTTCCGGATTGACATAGCCAAAGCCGAAGGGAACACAGAAAACTTTGATGCCGGGGAGCAGAGGATCAACTTTGTGCGGCGAAAAGAAACGGAAATCCGGCGCTTTTTCAAGGACTCCATTGAGAAATCCGTTCAACTCTTTGAATACTTTGGCAGGGGGCTCGTCGTAGATATAACTGTAATATCTGGCATCTCCGGGCATGAGTTTGAGCCAATGTTCATGGAATTGTTTTGCGAAATCTCCCGCAAGGCGGCGTGCCTTTTCTGAGGACAAAGGCTCCTTGAAGATCCGGGGAACCTTTTTGCCGAACCACCCCCAGTTGTCGCCCATCATCATCAGTATGGGAGTGGTGAAACTGCGGAATCCGAACTCTTTGTAAAGGCGCAAGGCTCCTTTGTCAAAGGAACTCCAGTCAGTGACGGTCAGCTTATCACCTTCAATAACATATTTGGGAGTGGGAGGCACGATGCATTGATCCCCTGTAATGCGGTGATCCTTGAAGATCTGCGCCATATCATCAGCGATTTGAGCCGGACTCCGGGGATCGCCGTACAGTTTTTTGGTAATGCCGGGGTGACCGTAAAAAAAGGTGCGGAGCGCAGGGCTTTCCGGCAGTTCAAAGTTCCGGACATTGACCTTCAAAGGAACCGTACAAAGGATCTTTGAAGCGGATTTCACCTTGACCGTTCCGATGTAACTCCCCGGAAGAGTTCCTTTAGGGACAAAGATCCTGACAAAGAAAACCGTATTCTTTTTTTGGGGGGCATCGGTAAATTTCTCCGGAACGATGGGATCTGCGATCTCCCCTTTGAGTGTGGGGTTATCCGGGTTGCGCATAGGAACATAACGCAAGATGCCATAGCTCTGCACTTTGGAAGAGATCACGCCATTTTTACCTTTCAGGTCTGAAATTTCAAGAGAGAGATTTTTCAGGGATTTTTCAGGAAACACCGCCAGCTGGAAGGGCTCCTGCTCGTTGGCGGCAGCGGTGAGCTCAATTCCTTTCCCCTGAACCAGTCCTTCCGGGATGCGATGCGAGTCCACCCGGCGGTAGTTGGTCTGCTGCCAGAGCGTTACGCCGGGGAGAGATGCCAAAAGTCTGGCATTATCGTCTTTGACGCTCTTTATATTTTCCTCAATTTCGGTAACTTTCACATCGTCAATATAGATCTTGTAGGGTCCCTTCCCAAGCCAGATGGTAGTGCTCATCTTTTCAGTCTGTGCGGGGGGATAGAAAGTTACTTTGACCTGGTGCCATTTTCCCGGTTCGGCGCTTCCGGCGGGGAAGAGGTAACGGTATTTGGGACCGGGAAGGGTAAAAATAACCCGGGCGTTCACGCTGGTCGCAGGATTTTTTGCAGCGATAAAATAGCGGAAACTGAAACTGTACTTTTTCCCTCTGACAACAGGGATATTATAGAGATTCATCTCATGACAGCCGTTGGCTCCTGCTTCTGCAAGGAGTGACTGCCTGCCGGTGAAGGACTTTTCATTCTGAAGCCTTTCCCGAACCAGATCTTTGGGGATCTTGAAGTTCTGTTTCTTATTGACATTTGTAAAACGGCGGCAATGCAAAGGCTTGATGGAGCTGCTTTCAAAGTCCCCTGCCGGGAAAAGTTCCCGGGCAGTCAGCGTGGCAAGAGGCAGTAAAACTGCCATACAAATCCTTTTAAACATCTTATTTTTCCTTCCTTGTTGTGAGGGGGTTATTTTTCTTTTACCCAAATAGGACGGGTGTTATAATGAAGAGTGTTGCGTTTGACCACTTTGACGTGGCCGTCAAAGTACAAAGCTGTAGCGCTTCTCCCCCCATCATGCACGCTGGGATAGCTTCTGAAAGTGTTGGTTGAGCTGTTGATATAAAACGGATAGTCCGTTTGGGCGGCATCAAGAATAAAAATACTTTCCCCCGGCTGAATCACGATGGGCATTCTGAGCCGTTTGACTTGTTTTCCATCGACATAACGTATCTTTGCCCCTGCGACAGCTCCGATCTGAGGAGCAAAATCGATCTTTCCGCCGCCACGGAGTTCTTTTTTGGGTATCACTCTTCCCGGACAGCTCAGGGCGGTGTTTTGGGGCAGATTGTAGAGGGAATAAACATTATAGCCACTCCAGGGATGGATCCGCCAATTACCGTAGGGAGCAAGCATCTTGAGCCAGGAGCCGCCATGATATTTGTGGGCATATCCTTCGATAGCAGAAGGGACATCTATCCAGCCGAAAGGAGTCCAGTCACGGTAATCGCTGCTGTAAGAGAAAGTGTATTTCCCAAGAGTATTGGCATTATTGGCACAGGCAATAGCCTGTCCCCGTTCTCTTGCCTTCTGCAAAGCCGGCAGCAGCATGGCGGCAAGAATTGCGATGATGGCAATAACAACCAACAGCTCGATCAGCGTGAACGCTGATCGAATGAAGCACGGCTCAGCCGTATGAAGCATTTTCCTGCGGAAAATATGAAGCGCACTTTCAGTGCATGAAGCGCTTGCTTTGCAAGCATTATAAGGCATTTTTCTGATTGTTTTTTTGAAGAGACACAACGGCAAAACACCTATTTGACAAGTAATACTCACAAGAAGTTCAATAAGGGTGAAGCCGCAAGGCTTCACCCGCCCCGGGGCGGGAAACAGCATCCCACCCGAAAACAAGTTTTCTGATTTCATTTTCTCACACCTTATTGATTTACAGCAAGTTTCCGGCGATATACTTCACGAACCGCAGGATTTTCTTCTCCCCTTCCCCGGCGACAGATCATTTGTCAGGATAGTACCGGACTTTGCCAAGTTTGCCCCGGTCAAGCATGGAGACATTCCCCGCCGCAAAAAGCACTCCGGCGTTTTTGCCGTGGCGGATATATGATCCGATATAATTACTGTTCGAAGTGGGATAAACAGTTCCTGCCGTCCATTTGGGCTTGGTATCAACAATATCGCCGATCAAGCCGAGGCTGGTCGGACGGACAAAGCGGATGACTTTGCGCTTTGGGGGATTATCACAGATACCGATATTGTATCCATAACCATAAATGACTTTGCTGGCGGAAGTAAGCGGAAAAAAGCCGTTAAGTTCAGGACAGCTTATGCGGTGACGTCCGATGGGTTGGCTCGCATTGGTGTTCTTATGTCCCCATAGTCCGATGGGGAAATCAGAAGCCCCGAGATAAGGAACCAGCAAACCGTTGCTTGCAGCACCGTTGTACCAGAACCGGACAACATTACCGGCCGGATCTTTGTCCCAATAAGCAGGGAACCACCCCCGGTTGTCATCGGAATAAAACGTAAATGCCTGTCCGATCTCACGCAGATTATTGATACATTGAGAAGCTCTTCCGCGGGCCCGAGCCTGCTGCAAAGCAGGCAGCAGCATGGCTGCAAGTATGGCGATGATGGCAATTACATCAAGAAGTTCAATAAGGGTGAAGCCGCAAGGCTTCGTCCGCCCCGGGGCGGGAAACAGCATCCCTCCCGAAAACAAGTTTTCTGATTTCATTTTCTCTCACCTTATTGATTTACAGCAAGTTTTCCGGCAATATACTTCACGAACCGCAGGATTTTCTTCTTCCCCTTCCCCGGCGGCAGATCATTTGGCGATCAGTTTGATCTCTTTCAGCTGGACTTTTTCTCCGGGTTTCATATAACGCCCCACCAGATAGAGGCAGAGATCTTTGGCATCCTTACGGGTGGTGAACTGATATTTCATCTCTTTCCACTCTTTGGAAGCATCCCATCTTTTCAGAATGTGACCGTGATAGATACCGGTCTTTTTATATGTCTCCCGGATCGCCAGCTGTAAAGCGCCGGTCAATTTTTCGGTACGGTATTTGAAACTGAATTCAAACTTCTTCCCCTGGACCGCAGCCCCTTTGAGCTTGATGAGCGCCTGGGCTTTCTGGTAATGATTGACTTTGGGATCGGGATTGGCTGTAATGGTGATGATCCCGTCAGCGGCGGTAATTTGGGCTGAAGCGGGATTGTACCAGTTTTTGAATTTTTCTTTGCCGTCAGCATCCGGGATCAGATTGACTTCAGCGGCAAATGCGGAAAAGGCGCAAAGGGCCAAGAACAGGGATAATTTTTTCATTTTCAACTCCTATTGTATCATTTTTCGTTATTTTTTATCACGGCAGACCAGCATCACAGGCCGCCACAAGCCCCCCAGACCGCCTTTGTCTTCCACACGGACAAAGAGATTCTGTGAAGCACGATTCCAGTCGATACAGGGATCGATAAAGATGGTAAAAGGCTTTTTCCAGTCATCTCCCCCCTTATAGATCCGGGTCCCGCAAAGTTTGCCGTTGAGGTAGACCCACGCCGACTCATCAGCAGCGCCGAAGATCAGAGCCACCTCTTTGCCTTTCCATGCGGCGGGAACTTTGAGCGAAAGAGCATACCAGCCGGAGCCGTCATATTTTTTCAGTTTTTCGCACAAAACAGGATCCAGTTTCGGATTGCGTTCTTTCTGCTGCTCCCAGGGAACATCGATCCGCAGCGTATGCCACTTGTAAACCCGGCTGAAAGGCTGTTTCCAAATCTCCTGGGCGGTCAATTCATTCTTGGGATCCATGGCGAAATACCATGAAAGCCGCAACTGATGTCCGTTGTCAAATGCGCTCATCAGATTTGCCCGTTTGATACTTGTCACATCGCCGTATTCGCTTTCCACGTCATAGATGTTATAAAAGCTCATGTTGAGCCTGTTCCAGTTGTTGATGCGGAACCGGAGCAGATCTTTGGCCCG
>JAZODE010000062.1:0-16598 GCA_045596885.1 Victivallaceae bacterium | reverse complement strand
AGCGGAAATACAAAAAGAGAATAATTTACCGACTAACCTATTGTCTATAAAAAACATACATAGAATGGCACCAATTACATAGAATGGCACCAATTAACTGTTTGTTCTGTATCACTCTGTAAAAATCTGTTCCTCTCAGTTGATAATATATTGCCGACCCATTTTTTTTCAAATCAGCAAATATTTTTTTGCTCAAACTTCTGCTGTAAAGTTGCAAAAAAAGCCTTGAACATGTATATTAAGAAATTTCATTTTTCTCATTATAATTACGGATGGAACGTTTATGAACGCAGTTACTGTTTTTTGTTTGCTTTCGGTTCTTTTGGTCATGGGGAAACTGATCCGGCTGGGAGTGCCGGTGCTTCAGCGCCTTTATCTGCCCAGTTCTGTGATCGGCGGTTTGCTGGGGTTGCTTGTCTTCAGCTTCGGCGGAAAGTATTTCCCTCCGGAAGTTTCAAAGACCATGAGCAAATTGCCCGGATTTCTCATCAATGTCATCTTTGCCGCTATCTTTCTCGGGACCATCACCCCAAAACTGAAAGAGGTGTTCCGCATGGCTCTTCCCCAGCTCTGTATGGGGCAGATGCTGGCATGGGGACAGTATGTGATCGGTCTGGGGTTGGCAGGACTCCTTTTTGTGCCCCTTTTCGGTGTCAACGCCGCCATGGGCAACTTGCTGGAGATCGGCTTTGAAGGCGGACACGGCACCGTGGGCGGCATGACCAGGACCTTTATGGATTTTAAGTGGGAGGAAGGTGTCGCTCTCGGGTACACCGTCGCCACGGTGGGGATGATCCTGGGGATCCTGGTGGGAATGATGCTTATCAACTGGGCGCTGAACAAGGGACACATCAACAGTGTACGCACATTCAGCGACAGGGAACGTGCGGAAAGGATCGGAATCTATGAGGACGGCAAACGTCCTTCTGCAGGAATACAGACCGTTTTATGCGACTCCATTGACTCTTTGGCGTGGCATATCGCTCTGCTGGGGATTTCCATCTGCATCGGTTACGTCATGCTCCAAGGTCTGCAATGGGGCGAAACGGCACTTCTGCCTGACTGCAAGACCAGGCTTTTTACCGGATTCCCTCTCTTTCCGTTGTGCATGATCGGCGGCGTACTGGTGCAGCTGCTCTTCCAGGGACTGAAGGTCGATTACCTTATCGACCACGGACAGATGCAGCGCCTTTCAGGAGCTTCTCTGGACTTTCTTGTGGTTGCGGCTGTCTCCACGATCCGTCTGGAAGTCGTGGCTGCCAACTGGATCCCCCTGACCATCATGATGGCGGCAGGACTTGTCTGGAGCATTTTTCTGCTCATGGTCGTTGCTCCCAAACTTTTCAAGTCGGCGTGGTTTGAATGTGCCATTGCCGAGTTCGGTCAGGGATTGGGAGTCACCGCCACCGGGCTGATGCTTCTGCGGACCGTTGACCCCGAAAGCAAAACCGTGGCGGCGGCTTCTTTCGGTTACAAACAGCTGATCCACGAACCCATTATGGGCGGAGGTCTCTGGACCGCTCTGGCGCTGACTCTGGTCTTTTCCATCGGATGGATGCCGGTCTGGCTTTTCTGTGTGGTCATGCTGGTTGTCTGGATCGTTGTTTCTGCAGTGATCATCCGCCGCAACCGCAAGTGAGAAATGGTGTTTTGTTTCGAGAAGAGGGCAGGGGAACTGCTTCTCGGAAGCTGCGGAAATTTTCTCCCAAATCGTGAAGATCTTCCCTGTTTTTAAAGATGGCTGACACAAGATGTCGTATACCGTGTTGTAAATTATGCAGTGAAGACTTTGGCAGATCTCCCGGCTGTCCCATAAACTGCAGGGAGCTTTTGCAGGGCTAATTGGTGCCATTCCATACAAATAATTTTCTATCATGCATTTGCAATTAAATTATTCTCTTTTATCGTTACTTGAAACGCAAACGTTCTACCCGTTTTGTTTTTCACATCAACACTGCAAGTAATGTATCATCTGTAATCCAACTTGTCAAGCGGAAATAAAAAAAAAGAGAGAATAATTTACCGACTAATATATAGTCTATAAAAACATACATAGAATGGCACCAATTATATTTGCAAGTGAAATATTGAATGGTTGTCAAAGCATCTTGCCGGTTGTGACCATCCGGTCGATCATGGCACGGCTCGGCGGACCGCATGAGCCGTGAGTACCAAAAGGAATGCTGACAAATCTAACATTTTCATTTTTGTATATTCTGGTCAATCTTGCATAAAGAAGAGCATTTTCTTCCACACGGGCAGGATAATCAAATTTGCTGTCACCGACGAAAAAGACCATGTAGGGAACTCCCTTTTTGGCGTGCCAGACAGGAGCGTACTCGTCGACCATAAATTTAGGTGTAGAGGGCACTTTTTCTCTGCGTTCAGCTAGGATCCTGAAATGGGTAGTCATCTGTCCTGAAACAGGGAAGTAACCTGCCAGCTGTTCCGGTTCAATGCCGAAAGTATTGAGATACCTTTTGTCAAGAGCCACCATGGCAGTGAGATAACCGCCTGCGGAGTGTCCGGTAACGTAGACTTTTTTAGGGTCTCCGCCGTATTTTGCAATATTCTTGACGGTCCAGGCAACAGCGGCGGCAGCATCATAGATGTAATCGGGACATTTGCCGCCTTTACCGGAAAGACGGTAATTGACTGCGGCAACGGCAACTTTGCTGCGGTTGAACTGGGAGGGGAATTTGCCGGGAGTGGCGTTTCCAGCTGAAAGTCCGCCGCCGTGAAAATAGACGATCGTCGGAAAATTTTTGACACCGTCAGGGATCGATAAATGGAGCTTACATCTCTGGTTGCGATACTCAATATTGCCTTGTGCAGGAGCTGCCTTGTCGTAATAGGGGATCTCCTGCAGAAGTTCTGCGCTGACGCAGAATGCAGCAGCAAAAATCAGAATGGTTGACAGTTTTTTCATGAAATATCCTTTTTTTACATGTTAGTGTCAAATTTCTTTTGACATATATTTATTTGACTATTTGAGCTTATCCCTTTTGACTGGAGAACTTTTCCAGAAAGACCGGTTTAAACTGCCTGTTTTAATATAACCTTCATTTGCTCCAATTGCAAGTGCCGAAATAAAGTTCATCTGCAAATTTGCTCAGCAATGCTGAATAAATTCCATGTTTATTACAGAATATTACACAGCGTTTAAGTTCGAGTCTCAAAAAGCGTTTCTGACCGACGCAGTATGATAAGGAAATGAGCATAACGGGAGGAATTTTCCATTCCGCTTCCGGAGCCGATAAGATATTGTCCGGCGTACATTTTTATATGCGAAAAACACTGTTTTGATTTGAAAAAATCCTCTTCAGAGTATACTTTATATATGAAAACAAATATCTGAGAGGAGTTTGATGTAAAATGGAAAATCCTGCCGCCAATGTCCTTATTCCCCCTTTTCTGAAACTTGGATTGCCGGAAATAATTTATGCCGTTCCCGGTATCGAGTGCAATATCTACTTTGAAAATGTTCTTGATACTGCCGTTTACAGAAATTACACCTGTGAGGTCCGCTGCGACCGGGGGACTCAAGGGGAACACCGCTGGTTCTGGACTCCGGAAAAAAGCGATGCCGGAGCTGCGTTTGATCTGGAATTGAGCGTGATAAACGATTATGGAAAGCTCCTGACCGGCAAATGCAAGGTCATTGTTGCCTCAGAAGCCGCAAATCCGGAACGCAAATTCACCCTTTCTCTGCTGGCAGACTCCGGCGTCGGATGCCGTTATCCTGATCACATCCTGAAAGTGATGCAGGAATACGGCTTTCTCAACTACACGCCCATCGGAAGCCACAGCGGAGCCGGGAAAACAGCCGGTCCCGGCGAAGCGATGCACGACGGTTACGGCGGTTTCAGCTGGCACTGCTTCCTGAACCGCTGGCTTTACAGCGCCGAAGAACTGCCCGAAGTGCAGAATGAAGCAGAAGCAGAACAGATGCGTACTTTCGGGATCGTGGATACACCAAAGTCCAACGCTTACAGATTGCGCAGTCCCCTGCTGAAATTGGTGGATGGCAAGGTGATAGCGGATTTGCCCGGATGGCTTGAAAAAATAAACGGCGGTAATGCTCCGGATTATATTGTGATCGAATTGGGCGGGAACGATATTTTTATGCCCCGTCCGGAGGAGATCGACGCAAAAGTCGCTCAAGTGATGGAAAATGCCTCAAAACTTCTTGCTGAACTGCGTAAAATTGCACCCCAAGCGGTCATCGGTGTGACCACCTGTCCCCTCGGCTGCGGTCAGGATGGATTCGGGGCAAATTATAATTGTATGCAGTCCCGTTATCAATACCGGCGGAATGCCAATCGTTACAACCGTGAACTGACTGAACTTGTCAGAAAACTCGGCGATGAGCGTATAATGATCGTGCCGATCCATCAGGCGATAGATCCGGTCAACAGTTATGTCACCATCGAAACGAAGGCCCACGCCCGTTCCTCACAGGATGTCATTCGCTTCAACAACGGTCTGCATCCCACCCGTGAAGGGGGATATCAGCTCGGTGACGCCATTGCCAGTTGGCTTATTGTCCGGGAAGGCAGACGCAGCTGAGGTATCTTCCTCCGGGAGAAGGCGTTGATGCAAATGTTTTCTCCCGGAAAGTCCCGGAAGGGGGATCTATACATTTTTTTTAAAAGTCAGAAAAGAATGAATATGCAAAGACAAATTGCCCCCATGCCGCAGGTGAAAAGAGCTCCTCCCATAACCAGACATGCAGTTAAAGCTGTACCCAACACATAAAACTTTTCTTCCATCTTAATATCCTTTCCCATTTATTTGTTCTGCATATAAGACGCAAAGAAATTGGTTTTCTGAGATATTTGAGCCAATTTCAAAACTCCTCAAAATTGTCAAAGCTCCCTCGCTTCGATCTGATAAAGGGAGCGTTTTTCCGCCTTCGCATAAAGCTACGGCGGGACAAGCGGCTGTTACCTTGAAGGTAGCAGCCTCAAACTACCCTTTGCAGCTCTTTGCGAATGGCATCTTTGTCATTTTTGGAATGACTTTTGAAATTACCTCAAAAAATGTTTTATTTCAAGGCAGAATGGTACAAACACCTTTCGCGTCTGAGGCATTCTGCCATGCCTGCGAGAAAAGAATCACACCAGGTGTCTGAAGATTTGTAAACTTCAGCAATTGAAGCTTGAAAACAACAATATTTCTGCTTTATCTCTTCTTTACATTCCATAAAAGCCTTTTCGCTCATTTCTTTCAAAACGACAAAAGTTCCCGGAAAACGTCGTTGTGCGTGAACGGGATCCCCCATATAGATGACAGGAATGCCGGCAAGAATGCAATCAGCCAATTTTTCGGTCACATATCCGGGAGTCCACATATTCTCTATGACAAGAGCATAACTGTATTTACCCATAGTTCGGATCTTATCATCAATTTTACCCTTAAAACTGTTTTGTGGTGAAGATTTCCAACCATGTCCGTAAAGATCAATAATACCTTTTTGAGCCAGTTGCTTATAAAAAAAATTGCGTTCCGGAGCATAGCCGCGGTGATCGGTTCCTTTATTTGAAGCGATGACGACTCCACATTCTTTGAATTTCATTTGCTTTGATTCAAGCTCCTGGGACAAACTTGAAGCTGTTTTTCCCGCAAAAGGCAAGTCGTAATGGACGATATGGGCTGCTTCAAAACCATGGTTCCAGGTCATGACGACATCCCATACTGGGTCCATAATAACGGTTCCGGAGTGTGATAAGGGGGCGTAAATGACAGATTCACAAGCCAGGAGTACTTTGAAAACATGTTTCGGTAAAGCTTTGATCCGCTCATAAAGTTCCGGAGTCAAGTCTGAGCACCAAACGATATCTGCCTCTTCAAGAGGCAAGCTGCACTCTGTATGGAAGGTGTATCCCTCATTTTCAAATTTTTTTCGGGCGAGGATTTCCGGATAAAAAAGCCGATTCCCGTAAGATATACCACCATCAGATGAACCAAAGGGACGGGAAGGATCACAATACATTCCGACAACAGCAATTTTTTTCATTGTTTACTCCTGTTTTCTAAAAACACTTGATATCCGATTAAATATTTTTTTACAAACTGCTTTACCGATTCCAAACCAGATATGTAATATTTCTCCTGAGGAAATAAAATCCTTCTTCCATAAATTTATTTGAGCCTGCAGCAGAGCTTTTACGCCGCTCCGGGGAGATTTTTTGAGCATGTAGCAGAAAGATTGTAAAGTGAATTTTCGAGTCCATGGCAAAGAATAAATTTTGAATGCCAGAATCAGATACAGCAACGTATCAAATTGATTGGCTTTTTCAGTCATCAATGCACTTTCAGAGGCAGAATGCCGTCGGACTTTTACTGCGGGAATTGCAAGCTGATGAATGTATTTTATTGATGGATCACAAAGGTGTAAATACTCGGATCTGCAACCAAATGAACACAAATGCCAGGGGAATCGCTTACTTTTGAAAATTTCAGCCGGAATAACGATTCCTGAGACATTGAGCAAATAAAATTGCTGATCCACCATGAAACCGAACTCTTGACTGCTGAGAGGTTTGCCGTTAAGCTTGCGGAATTGTTTGGCGATCAGGGGGCGTATTGAGCCGTCATCTGAAAAAAATTGCCACGGTCCCAATACCGCTTCTTCCGGACTCAGATTGAGCTTTTTCAGAGCCAACAGCCCTTCGCGCAATAAGATATCATCGTGGCAAAGAATAAAAACATGGCCCGACAATTGGAATGAGCTTACCCATTCATCAAACCTGGAACCATGTTCAACTGCGCTCATGCAGAGATCGTGAACAAGTAAATGAACATTGGGAAAGGATAATTTTTGTACCGTTTCAATATCTTTCTTCTGATGAGGGGATTCGCTGATCGATACGAACACATTTTCAAAAAGGTCAATATTGGCGATGATAGATGCCCAGCACTGCTGCCAATAAGCACCGCCATTAAAGACTTGAACTGCTAATGATATTTTCATTTCGGGAGCAACTCCTTTGGGAGGGCGGGATGGAAACTTCCCCTTTTCAAACTCTTCTATTTCAAGATTTGGATTATTCTGAAACAGCTTTTTTTGAAAGTGCCGTGGAGTCAGCTCCAGGTAATGTTGTGAGCGGTCCATAAAAAAATCGGCACATTCCGAACTGCCGATCTCTACGTCTACCACAACGCCACAACGCACAGCCTGGGATGCACCGATACTGAAAAAGTATGGGTACATTCCAAGTACAAAAGCACGTTGTGACTTCATCGAAAGCGAAAGTGGTAGTTTAGAGATCGACGATTACACTTGAATTTATTTAATTGTCAATATGTCTCTTTTTTACTTTTAAGTTTTTTCCCTCGCAGTTAGGGGTTAAGAATAAAGGCGAAACAAACCTCAGAAATACGCCTTGCATTTAAAATAACTTCCGAACAAGAATTTTTCAAGTTCTTTTCCCAATAATTTGCTTGTTTTGGTGTTTGAAAGTTGATTTCCGCAAATAAAATTTGCAAATGCCGCTTCAGGACCCTATATTGTTTTCAGGTTCAACCCGATAAAAGATGGAGGTGCGGATATGGCAACGATCGTGGAACTTACGCCGGAACTTTGTGAAAGTGTCGTCGCTCAAAAAGGAGTCGTGCTGCTTTATTTCAAGGCAGAATGGTGCGGATTTTGTAAAACTATGAACCGCATACTGGATCAAGTCGCCGATGAAACGCCGGATGAACTGCTCATCGCCAAGTGCAACATTGAACACTGTGCAGAGTGTGCCGCCGCTTATGAGGTGACTTCAGTACCCCGTCTTGTGATCTTCAAAGACGGCGCTGAAATCAAGCGCATCAATGGTTCCATTGGCAAGGGACCGCTTCTGAAAGAACTTCTGCCGCTGCTTGACAACTGAAAAGGGGAGGGGGGACAAAAAGAGGAAAAAGGCGGCAAGTCGATACCTGCCGCCTTCATTTTACAAAAATACGGGTAAGATCCACTTTCAGTGAAAAAATTACCCTTTTTTTGCCGTCCCTTACTTGTTGTAAAGGAAAGGATTTTTAAATGATGCTTTTCCCTGGATGTTGCGGAAAAGCACATAGTAACTGAGGGATTTGACCGGTTTGGCAAGTTTGATGGTCTTGCTTTTTTTGCTCCAGTCTTTGGTGCCAGCAGGGAAAATAACGGTCTGGCTGTAAAGTTTTTTGCCGTCAACGTAGGTCAGATCAACATAAACACCGTAGTTGTAAGCGACATTTCCAGTCACTTTTTCGCTCTTGCTCTCAACGCCGAAGGTCAAAGTTCCCTTGAGGGGCTCTTTGAACTGGAGGAAGGTATAAACGCCTGTAGTACCTTTTTGGATGTTTTTGATCTGGCAGTCGATCTGACCGTTTTTCTGGATGACGGTACTCTGATTGGCGTCTTTCTTGCCGTAGACCTTCATTTGGGCGAGGGGAGGAAGAAGATTCTTTTCTGCGGCTCCCAGCAGTGCAACGGTGCAAACCATAGCCAGAATGATGAATTTTTTCATTTTTTTGATTCCTTTATGTTGTGTGGTTAAGGTTGGGGGAAATTCTTTGAAAATCTTTATGCCAAGGGGTATTCTGTGCTGCAGCGGCAAAGTTCGTCGTGGCGTTTGACGGCAGCGGAATTCATTTCTGGTCCGAAACATTTGAGGAGTTCACAGCTCCGGAACTTTTGGGAGCGCTCATTGTAAAGCTCCAGCCAGCGTTCTTTTTCCTGAGTCTCCTCTTCGGAGCAGGGAAATTTGAATTTCAGCGCCGTTTTGACCTTGATCCGCCGGGGCTTTGGGGTCAGGCGGGCACGGAAACAGTTCTGGCGTCCGCAGAGTATGGCGTAAAGAGGGTCACAGCAGAAATCTGCCATCATCTCAGCACTTTCTGCTGAATTGGCGCTCTTTCTTGCTTCGGTCAGCAGCCTGAATCCCCCCGCTGTCCGGTAAAGACGGAAAGAGCGGAAGGGATACTTTTCATTGATGACTGAAATGATGTGCTCCCGGATCTTCTCTTCAGCACTTTTTCTTTTGCCGCTGAAAAGCTCCTTGAACCAGACTTTGAAGCCCGGGAACGGCAAAGACGCGTTGAGATCAATATCCAGAAAGGCACAATCTGTGGAGTTCAGGACCAGAGCGCCGTAGCGGTTTCTGGTGATGATATTGGCTGAGTCGATGGTTTCGACGATCTCTTCACAAATGGGAACTTCATATTCATCGTCCGTGCCGCCTTTGAGTTTGGAACGCAAAGCGGCGGCAGCTTCAAGGGCTCCGGGGAGCTGCTCATAGCAGCTGCGCCAGACCTTGCGTTTCTCTTCAGCAAGAGAGATGGCGTCCTCCAGAGATTCATTGGAACCGCCTTTGAAGTGCACAACCAGCTCGCCTGCTTTTTCTGTACAGCTGTGCCAGTAACGGAAAATACGCATAACAACTCCTGATTTTCTTTTTTTTCCTCTGCTGCTGCGGGGGATAACCCTCAATAATATAACACCGCAACTTTCCTGTGTCAAGAGAAGAAAAATATTTTCTGCCGGAAACAGTTTTTTCGGTCAATAAAAAAGGACTGCTGCAAATTTTTACTCTTGCAGCAGTCCTCAGGATGACAGGATCAGATTTTCCTTTCGGTGTAAAGGTACCGTTTTCTTTCGATCATCTCTTTTTCATCTTCGTAGAAGACCTGATACGCTTTGCCCGGATGATTCATTGCCCAGATGAAAAAGACTCTTTCAAAAGCGTGGGCGATAGAACCATCAACACCCAGGGGTTCAGGGGGGAAGTCCTCATACTTGAGATCGAGGGAAAGCATTTTTTCCATGGCAGAAACATTGCCCCAGAACATACTTCCCTGAGGGAACTCAATGACAGGGAACTCTTTGGCAAGATCGATGTCGATTCCAGCCTTGTTAAGGAGCTGCTGAGCGTACTCAATGTTGCTGCCCCATCCGCTGGGTTCTTCACGCATCATGAGGAAATCAGGGGGATAGACCACTGCAGCACCTTTTTCAAGGAGTGCGTAGATCTTTCGGAACCACTCTCTGTCGCCAAAAAGATGTTTGAAAATAAAGCTTGCCCAGCAGGCATGTGCCTGAGTATGGAGACTCTTCTTGGTGTGGATGTGACAGAAATAATCATACTCCAGAAGGTCACGTCCGAAGGTGCAGATGAACGGGGCAATATCCCGTCCTCTGTTGGGGGTGATCCTGATGTCGCACTTCTGCATCTTGGGCAGGAGTTCGACTGCCTGCTTTTCGATTTTTTCCTTTTCATCTTTTCTTATTTCAGGAAGAGAGATGAGCAGATCAAACTTTACATCCACAGCCTGCAGTGTTTCACAAATCGACTGGAACATGTCGGTGTAGTAGCAGTGGAGATGGATAGCGATTTTTCTGTTTTTCTTGAAGGCGATCCTTTTGCGCACAGGAGCCGGTTTCTGGGGGACGATAAGTTCCACCTTCAAGCGTTCTCTTGTCTGGCGGGTCAGTGCATCAAATTTTTTACAAAGATCTGTAAGATAAGAACTGGGGAGAGCTTTTCTGTGGAAATCGATCAGCGAGCACAAATTGCCTTTACGCACATCCGGGTTGAAAAACAAATAGAGCGCATTGGGGAAATGGTATGAAGGCGCTCTGCCTTCAGACCATCCAGCCACCTGAAAGTGCCAGCACAAATCCAAGCCGGAGTCGCGGACATCGTTATAGATCGAACCGTATGCCTGAGGATCGAAATAAGGTGAATTTGCCACTGCCTGATAGTGGTCCTCATAGGCGCCTGATACTTCAAGAGGAATATCAAACAGCGCCTTTGATGTGGTATTCAAATTGGTATAGCCGAAAAGTTTATCCGGCTCAAGGTAGGTGCCTTCAGCCCACTCGTTCCAGGCATTGATGAAAATAAAGCGCTCATCCCGGGCATGGTGCTTGCGGGTGTAGTCGATATTGTACCGCAGCCAGCGATAGTACCACTGGGGTGAGAAGCCGTACCAGCTGTGGAAAACTTTGCGTCTGGGGGTGCAGTCCCACCCCAGCATGGCGCCGCGGTACACAGGATGCGGATAGCTTTCAGTACAGCTGCGTCCGGAAAGCATTTCGTTGACGTATGAGGGGTAGTTCATGACCTGTGAATGGTTGTCATACTCTTTGAGCACATTGACAGGCGCCGTGTACGCAGGGGGGAATTCAACCTCAGCATCAGCCCCCTTGACCATGACAGACTCAGGAGAGCCGGCACAGCCGCGGACCACCCAGATCCTGATCTTGCCGATACCGTTTGCCAATGCCCATTCACGCCATCTGGCGAAGGTCTTTTCGGCATCGGGCAGACCGCCGGGACGATACACCAGAACGAGGGGTTCTCCGTTGATCCGGATGTAGCGGGGATCCATGATGTACTTTTTCAAGTCGATGATATAGTCGATATCATCATTGATATGTTTCTGCGCGATGAGAACATGCTTTTCCGCGCCGTCCCATGCCCGGGTCCAGTTTTCGTTTGCCCAGCAGAGACAGAACTTCAAGTCGATTTCGGGGTGCTCAAGCAGCAGATCTACAGGTTTTTCCATCAGGCGCTTGCCGGAAAACCAGTAATGGTAGATACAAAGTCCATAGAGACCGTGTTTCTTGATAAGCTCCGCCTGTTTCTGCAGTGCGTGCCAGTCTGAAAGATCGTAGTAGCCGATGTCGTCGTGGGGTTCACGGGGCTGGTAATGGGAAGGATATTGGGGTTGAGCCTTTCGTGTGTTTGTCCACTCTGTGAAGCCTTTGCCCCACCATTCATCATTTTCGGGGAAGGTGTGGAACTGGGGCAAATAAAATGCCAGAGCCTTGATATCGGTTTCAAGGTGGCTGAAATCCTGATCTTCCTCATAAAAAGAAACGTATGAATCTGCTGAGATGCCGCCGTTGTTGAAATGTTTCTGAGCCTCTGACCAATGAGAAGGCACTGAAGCTGGGGTTGCTTCTGCCGGTGAGACGGCTGCAGGTGCTTCTGCAGGAATCGCTTGAGGCGTGTGCGCAGCAACGAAAATTTCTATCTTGCTGCGCACTGCTTTTATGCCGCCGGAACGGAAAGTCGCCCAAAGCACGGGCAGCTTTGAAACAGCTTTTTTGAAGTTTGTGACCTTTAGCAGCTTGAACATCGTCGAAACGAAGTTTCTCTCTTCCATAACGAAAAACTCTCCTTGATTAACACTTGAGAATACACAAAAACAAGAGTGATTTTATTCGCTTTTTTACTCCCATCCGCAAAAAAAATATCTGCAAACTTCAGCGACTGCAAGCAGCTTCAGAAATTTGCACATAATGTAATATAGCATTGTTTTTAAGAATATTCAAGAGGCGATTTCAAAACTCTTCAAAATTATCAAAGCCTCCGCACTTTGATCTGATGACTTTTGAAATTGGATCGAATCAATTTCCTTATCTTCGTCACTTTTCCCAGGCTGTATTGCCCAGCAATCCCTCCTGGAAGAAGACAAAAGAGCATCCGGCGTCCTCTGCCATGAGGCGGATCGTTTCCTCCAGTTTTTCAAAGTGGTCGGCTTGGTAATTGAAATAGCCGGGGAAGGAGTACTGTTCGTGTCCGCAGGCGGAAAAGAGGTCGTTCCCATATCTTTCTGCTTTGGCAAGGGTCTGTTTGAAAAGCCGCGGGATCTCATCGGTCCTGAGGAGATTGCAGACGATCCAGTCGTGGTAGAAGAAGATCCCCAGCCCCTGATCGTAGAGTGCGCCGTATTTATCCAGATAATCGATCTCCTCGGCAAATCCGAAATGGCGTGCCATGGGCTCCATGGGGGAAACGTAGACTTCAGAACGGAACTCTTCGGCTTTTTCTTTTTCGGTCAGTTCATCTTCCGGGGGCGTTGCCATGATCCTTGTTCGCATTGATTCGGAGTAGCAGGTACATCCTTTTTTGATCAGTTCGTCGGCGACGCCGGGGCTCAGATTGTTCCAGTGGAGCACTGCCGGGACGATGTAGGCGGAATTCCCTGCAAAGCGGGTGACTTCCTTTTCCATAAGTTCGTAGTCTTCAAGGAACTTTTTCCGTGAAGCGTCAGCGTAGGGACGGTCGGGAAATTCACTGTAGGCATGGAGTGCAAACTTCAGCCAGTCTGCGTTGTCGGCAAACTCAGATTTCCAGATGTCCGGCATATCTTTGAGTTCAAACTCTTCGTGGTCATTGCGGTAGAAGCTGTTGAGAATGACCTTCAGACCGTACTTGTTGTGAAATTCCCGGAGCTTTTTCAGATAAAAGTGATCAAAAGCCCGTGCAGGGCGTTGTTTGGCGAGTTCGGTGAAAAGGAAGCTGTGGTCGTCGATGTAAAAACGGCAGCGTCTGAAAGATTTTTTATCCCAGACGACGGTCAGCTTCTGGGAAAATTCGCCGTAGGGGGTGATGGTAACAGCTTCGATCTTGTTGATTTTCTGCGTCAGTTTGATTTCCGCCTGAAAGGAAAGACCGTTTTGTTCTGCCGGAACGCCGTTGACCTTTACGGGAGTTCCGAAACTGTTCATAACATCAACTTTGATGATCAGACCGTTAGCAGTCTCTATGCCGCGGTGACTGTTCAAAAGTGCACCTTCGCGCAAATTGGTGATGGAAAGCATTGTTTACCTCTGAATTTAAGGGCATGGGAAAATTTTCAGAAGAGAAAAAAATTAAGGATTACCCGGAACGGGACTTGAACCCGTAAGCCAATTAGGCGACAGATTTTAAGTCTGTTGCGTCTGCCGATTCCGCCATCCGGGCGCATGGATGGGAACGTTTTTCAACGCCACTTATATAAGATAACAGCTCAAAAGTGATTTTTCCACCCGAAATTCAAAAAAAAAGCTTTTTTTTTCGCATAAGACTTGATTTTATATGAATTTGGTGATATTTTATAAGGACGTAGATTTGCAATTAAAACAATTAACATAAAATTAGAGGTGTTATCATGGCTCATAAAAAAGGTCAGTCCAGCAGCCGCAACGGTCGCGACAGTAATCCCAAGTTCCTCGGTATCAAAGCTTTCGGCGGTGAGAATGTGACCGCTGGTTCCATCATCGTCCGTCAGCGCGGTACCCGTTTCCGTCCCGGCGTCAATGTCGGTTGCGGTCGCGACTACACTCTGTTCGCTCTCTGCGACGGCACTGTTTCTTTCCGCAAGGAACAGCGCAAGGTTGACATCATCCCCTGCGCGGAGTAATCTGCTCCAGGCAACGATGTTTGTCAATGGGTGAAAGACCTTTCATTCCGCCGGTTTTGAACTGTTGAAACTTCTCTCCAGAAAGAGGAGTCTTTGCCGGAGTGTTTGGGAGAGCACCTGAAAAAAGACCCCGGCAAGTTTGAACTTTCCGGGGTTTTCGTTATATTTAAAAGAATTACAAGGAGTATTTTCAGATGTTTGTTGATCGCGCAACCATTTCAGTCAAAGCCGGTGACGGCGGTAATGGCTGCTGCAGTTTCCGCCGGGAAAAGTTTGTTCCCAAGGGCGGTCCTGACGGCGGCGACGGCGGCAACGGCGGCGATGTGATCCTTATCGCCTCTGCCAATGAACAGAATCTGACCCCCTTTGCCTATCAGACACGCTATCAGGCGAAAAACGGTCCCAACGGACAGGGCGCCGATTGCCACGGACGCAATGCCGCTCCTGTGACCATCAAGGTGCCCGTGGGAACCATCATCACCGATGAAGAAACCGGCGAACTCGTCGCCGATCTGGATGAAGAAGGCAAGAGCGTCATCGCCGCCAAAGGGGGCAGGGGAGGCAGGGGCAATGCCCGTTTTGCTTCCAGTGTCAACCGGGCTCCCCGGCGCTGCGATCCCGGCGAAGAGGGAGAGGAACGCAGACTTCATCTGGAGCTCAAAACCATTGCCGATGCCGGTCTTGTTGGATTCCCCAATGCCGGAAAATCCACTCTTATCAGTACCGTTTCCGCTGCCCGTCCCAAGGTGGCACCATATCCCTTTACCACGCTGCACCCTGTGGTGGGGATCGTGGAGTACCCGGATTACCACCGCATTTCCATGGCAGATATTCCGGGACTTCTTGAAGGCGCCCACAGGAACGTGGGGCTGGGACACTCATTCCTCAAGCACATCGAACGGACCAAGCTGCTGATCTTTGTGCTGGATATGGCAGGTGTTGACGGCAGAGATCCTGTCAACGATCTCAAGGTGCTGCGGGATGAATTGGAGCGCTACATGCCCGGATTGGAAAAACGCAGTGCCCTTATCGTTGCCAACAAGATGGATCTGGAAGGTGCTGAAGAAAATCTTGAGCGTCTCAGAAATGAGCTTTCTGCTGAACCCATTGAGATCGTTCCCCTTTCAGCCGGGATGAACGAACTGGGCGAATTCAGAGAAAAGCTCCGTTCCGCAGTTGAGATCGCCAGAAACCGTTACTATTGATTACAGGTGAACTCTATGCACAACCCTTTCAAAGATTTGCCGCAAAAGGTGGGAGAGCTCCACAGCTCCCCCATTATGCGCCGCTATGAAGGCAATCCCATATTGACTGCCGGGGGATTTCCATATCCTGCCACCCTTGTTTTCAACGCCGGTGTCGCCCGGTTCCGTGACCGTTATTACATCGCCCCCCGGGTGGATCACTTTGCCCCTGACTATTCCCGTCCGGCGCTGAACATCAGCACAGCTTTCGGTTACAGCGATGACGGGATCCATTTCACCATGGAAAAGGAGCCCATCCGTGTCCATTACAAAGACCAGATCCTGCCCTGGGTGTGCGATTCCCGTCTGACGGTCCTTGAAGGGGAACTGTATTTGAGTTTCTGCTTTGAAAACCAGCACTCTGAACGCCCCGGCATCGCCAAATGGAGAGGAAAAGGAACTGATTTTGATGCAGTCTGCATCGGGATCCCCCAGCAGCGCAATATGATCCTCTGGCCCGAAAAGGTCAACGGTTACTATATGCGTCTGGAGCGTCCTTCAAACCAGTACCGCGAACCCTTCCACATCTGGTACAGCAAGTCTCCTGACTTGCGTTTCTGGGGGGAAAGCGAACTGCTCCTGGGGTGCGAAGATGTGCCCTTTGCCAACTGCAAGATCGGCGGCGGGGCGCCTCCTTTGAAAACGGATAAGGGCTGGCTTCTCATATTCCACTCTGTGGATACCGATCCTGACCGGAGCATGGATGTGCCTGCCTGTAAGGGATGGAACAAGCGTTACACCTGCGGTGCGGCGCTCTTTGACCTTGAAGATCCCTCCAGGCTCATCGCCATCACCAAAACGCCCCTGCTGGCGGCTGAAGCCTCTTACGAGACCGATCCCGGGCAGTGGTTCGTCAACAACACCATCTTTCCCTGCGGTGCGGTGCTTATGGAGGATAACAACACCTTGCGCATCTATTACGGTTCCTGCGATTACTCCACCAATCTGGCAGAGACCACCCTTGAGGAGCTCTGGAGCGTCATGACACCCTGTTCCCGTATGGCTGAGTACGCCACAGTACCTTTCCGCATAGAGGAGTGGAAAAAGTAACTCTGAGGCAATTTCAAAACTCCTCAAAATTGTCAAAGCGCCCTCGCTTCGATCTGATAAAGGGAGCGTTTTTCCGCCTTCGCATAAAGCTACGGCGGGACAAGCGCCTGTTACCTTACAGGTAGCAAGTGCAAACTACCCTTT
>JAZODE010000061.1:0-45425 GCA_045596885.1 Victivallaceae bacterium | reverse complement strand
TTGTCAAAGCGCCCTCGCTTCGATCTGATAAAGGGAGCGTTTTCGGCTGTTACCTTGCAGGTAGCAGCCTCAAACTACCCTTTACAGCTCTTTGCGAATGACATCTTTGCCATTTTTTGAATGACTTTTGAAATTACCTCTGACAACTCAGAAAAAGAAGGACTCCCCGTATTCTTCTGTCAGAAAAACCATGGGAACAAAAGCCATGACCCAGCCAGCCATAATGCAGTAACTGCCCCAGTCAAGGTCTTTATTGAGTCCGTAATATTCATTGAGCTGCATATCATAGCCCCGCATCCAGCCTCCGTCAAGGCGTGGATCGGGGCTTTTGATCTGGATCTCAAGAAAGAAACGCCGCAAGGAGTCATACATGGATGAAACAAGCTCCATGTCGATCTTGCGGCACTTTTCCGGAGGCAGGTTCCTGAGTATGGAAAGAGCGTTGAAAACAAAGTTGTTGCAGTAAAGCAAGTCGGCAATGGCATCTGATCCGTCGCCGATACCGATACCGGCTTCAGGATGTTTTTCAAGGCGGATGGGGGTTTCACGCAAGCCACCGCAGGGCTCCTGAAGGGAGCTGAAAAATTCGAGGACGGGAGCGATTTTTTCAGAAAAGTCAACATCTGTATGGTACTGCGCTGCCGAAAGCATGAGGAGCCAGCGGCTGAAGGTGAAGTTGTCTGAAAATCCGAAAGGTGCCACCGCAGGGAAATTTTTACCGATACGGTCAATGGCACGCAAAGCGGCGGCAGTATATTTTTCTTCACCCAGCTGCAGCAGAAAAGCTGCCATTTCCCCGTAAAAGACCGGGTTATCGGTCACTGCAGCGCCTTCCGGCACGGCGTCACCGGTAAAGGTACCGCAGCAGACACCTTCATCTTTGAGCCACTCAAGAAAGGAGTCCGCAAGGATCAATGCGGAACGGCGGTACTCTTCTTTTCCGGTAACTTTGTAAAGTTTCCAGATGGCAAGTCCATCTCTGCCGCAATCGGAAGCCCAGACGGCAAGGGAGTGGTCAAGCCATTTGAAAAATCCGTCAGCTCTCTGGATGCCTCTTGCAAAAAGAAAATCAGCCAGATTACAGCCTGTCTGCAATCGTTTTTCATCGCTGTAAACTTTCCCGCAAACGGCATAAAGCGCCGCTGTCAGCAGTGTGGCATCGGTCCGCAAGTTTCTTCTCAGCTGCAGATTGCTGGATTGGATCATTTCAAACATCCCGGCACTGCCGTCAGGAGCGCAAAAAAGCCCTGCTTTTTCATGCCATGCCACCGCACGGCGCACCGCCTCTTCCGGGGTGTTGGCATCGTACTTTCCGATCACATCCGGGAAATGTTTCTCAAAGGCTTTTTCGACCTCTTCACAAGTTTTCTCAAGCAAGGGAGCAAAAAGTTTCCCGAAAGTTTCCTTCCACCTTTTGTAAGGACGGCGGTAACAGGAGTCAAAGTTTGAAAGATCAGTCAGCGCCGAAAGCACTTTCCCCTGACGGCGGCGGATGATGACAGGGAATGAGTATGTGCCTTCACGGAACACCTTATGAGTCCCGATACAGTTGCTCAAGCGCCCGATCACCTCCCCCACCCTGCGGAAGCCGGGGAAAAAGAATCCGTCACGGGATTGCAGGATAGAGCCGTCAAATTCGATATACTCCTGAAAAAGATACCGTTCCCGCCCCATAAGCTGCGCCTGAAGGAGTTCGGCATGAAGATAGTCCTGAGCGAAGTAGTTTTCCACATAAAAGGGAGTTCCTTCAGCGATCAGTTGGCGTACCTGATCCATCCACGATGTGCTCTGACAGGGAATGCACTTTTCTCCCCTGTCATAATCGGGCATGAGAAAATAGATGTGCTCTTTCCCGGAACAAAGGGGTATTTCCTCAAGGGAGGAAAAGGTAAACCATTCATCCCCGGGAGCGCACAATTCTTTCAAAAAACTTCTGAAAGGCTCCCTGCCGCCGCAAACATACCATTTCATCCCGCAGATCCCTTCTTACAGCTGTTTCAAGGCACACTCCGCCGCAGCAAGACTCTTGCCTTCCCACACGATCTCTTCATCCCCGAAGTTGGCAGCAAAGAGCCAAGTTCCTGCAGGAGAAGTGAATTTCACACACCGGATATCCCCTGAACTTTCCACAAGCTCAAGTGAATACTCTTTGCACTTATCAGTTGGGACATCTGCCATAACAGCGTACCCAGTGTCACTCATCACCTCTCCCGGCATGATACGGCGTTCTTCATCCTCAATGACGGAACCGCAGATCTCGTTCATGTAGAGAGAAGTCATATAGCGACAGCTCTTGATGCACCCCATGGGCTTTTCAGGGATATAGATCTTGAAGGAGTCGGCACCGTATCCCAGAAGGAAAAAAAGTTTATCTTCAACCGTGAGCCATGAAGAACCGGTGTCGATGGTCTCAGGGGCAAAACCCTTTTTCAGATTGGCACTGCCGTGCTCCCAGCTGAAGGAACGGGTATAACCGTTGTGGACATCGTTGGGGATCTTCCAGCCGATACTCCGCAGGGAGCTCAAAGCGCACTCTTTGACACAGACCGTCTTTTCCAGAACGATCATGCTCTTTCCGTCAGGGAGCGCTGCACAGGCTGTGCGCCCCAGAGCCACCTGCATGGGGGCTTCGCCCTCTCCCCAGGGTTCACATTCAATGAACCTGACGGAGCCTGAAGTGATAAATCCTCCCGGGAACTCTTCATGGAATTTAGAAGCGTTCTCAGGGAAAATATTGTGCCCCTGCATCTGAGTAAAGCCGTTGGATTGCCATTCGGCAAGGCTGCTGTCATCAAGAGTGAGCGCCAGCGCCATGGGACCGTGGGATCCCCGGCGCACTACAGAACGGAAGGTCTTTGAAGTACGCACCATATCGGCACAATGGAAATCATCGCTCCATTGGCAATCTTTCAACAAAGTATTGGTTTCAGGCAGTTCCGCAGCCCCGAAACGGCGGCGGTGATCTGCGCCGAAAGCCAGCGCTGCTATGGGGTCGGACTCCAGACGGGTGTAGTAATAGCGGCTCTGGGTGCGCATTCCAGCCAGACGGGTACCGAAAAATGAACCGTCCGGATTGTCCTGCTGTTCTTTCTGCAAAAGATCCAGCATACCTTTTTCAAGGATCGCACAATCGGTGTCGCCGAAAAGCTCCTTCATCATGATGAGCACCGGCAGCAGATACATCTGACAGTAGCAGTAGCGGGCGCGGGTATCTCCGCCGATGCGGATCATTCTACCGTCGGGGGCGACAAAGTTTTTGACCACCTCCCAGAGATCTTTGACATGGAGCGCCGCTGCGGCGGGGAAGGGAATGTTCCGTGCCTTGCAATAGTGCCACAAATATGCCGCATGTGAAAGAGTCACCACGCTGTAGCCTACATTCATGTAGCAGTGGTGGTCAAGGGAGTAATTGGCAGTGAAGTTGAATCCTACGTTCCACTGCCGCAAGGGTTTGCCGTCAAAGAGTTTTTCTGAAGCGGCATCAAGGGGGTGGGAAATGGCATTGAGCAAAAGCGCCGTACTCTTTTCCAGAAGTTCCTCTTTACGGGGCACATCGGGATGATCCATAACAGTGCGGTAAATGAAACTGCCGTTCCAGAAATCGGATTCAGGCTTGTTCCTTTTGGAGTTACCTTCCAATCCGGCAACTGTTTCAAAGTTGTCAAGGATCCACAAAGATTCAAAGATCCGCAAGTTTCGGAACCGCTCCTGATCTTCGGCAGAAAAATATTTTTCCAGAGCCAGCTGCCCTGCGACCATCCGTTCCAATCCCAGAACGGTGATCCACGAACCGCCCCACTGAAGACCGTTGGAGCATTTTTTTTCTCCTGTCACATGGGTGTGGAGATTGTAACGGAAGAGCTCCAAAGCCTTTTCACGCAGTTCATCTTTGTCAAGGGGGATCTCACAAGCTGTTTCAGCCATGACAGCAAGAGCCCCAGCCACATTGTAATTGCTCTGGATCGCCCAATGGGCGGACTCCCCTGTACCGTAATAGCTCAAGCCGTTATCGCTTTTGCGGCACTGTTTTTTGACGAAATCATAAAAAGGGACCATCAGGTCCAGATAGTTTTTTTCGGAAATCATTTTCTTACCTCATTTTCCCTTGAAAAGTTCATCCGCAAAGTTGATGTACTGTTCCCAATCATACAATGTCATGGAGTGGGGACCTGTTTTGATGTGATAGTGCACCATGCCGCCCACGGGGGTGTTTTCAGGGGGCAGCTCGGGAGAATCGACACCCTTCATACCGTAATGGCGCCAGATCTTGGATGCGTGGTAAGCAGAAAGGTATTCTCCCTTGAAGTCTGCCGTATAATCTTTGGAAGAACTTGCCACATAGAGTCCCCGGGGAGCGGTCAAAGCAAGGAGCTGATGCTGATCCACAGGGAGTTCATCTTCAAGTCCGGCATAGCGCACCATGTTGTCACAGAACCAGTTGCTTCGGATCATCCAGAGACTCGTCAGATCTTCGCCGAAATTCCGCCGCGCGAGGGCGGCGCCGCCGTTGCCGGAGTTGTTGGAAATGACCAGCTTGAATCTTTCATCATTGGCGCCCGCCCACAAAGCGGTCTTACCCAGACGGCTGTGTCCGGCTACGGCAAGGCTCCGGGTATCAACAAGGTCGATCTTTTCAAGGGCATCTGCCATACGGGAAAGTCCCCACGCCCAGGCGCTGATGGCGCCCATGTTCCTTTTTCTCCCCTGCTGCAGTTCTTCCAGAGCCACCTCGCAATCAGGGCGCAAGTCATCGTAAAAGAGCCGGAAGATACTCTTTCTGAATCCATCCAGATGATCGGGGAAGATCTCTCCGTAAGCCGCTGTTGCAATGCCGTATCCGCGACTGACTGCAAGGGAGTAAAAGTCATCCCCCACGGCACGGGGCTGTTGGCTCGGGGAGTTGCCGTGCCACCTTTTGGGTCCATAGTCCGCAGAGCGGGTGGGACGGATGTCAGGATCGAATCCGCTCTGGTTGCCCTTGAAGTTGAGTATCTCAAAAACAGGCACAGGTCTCTCAGCGTCTTTGGGGAGATAGAGCATCATATCAAAATCAAAGTGTCTGCCTTTGTTGTAACAGTGGAGTCTGTATTCACGGCGCAGAGCGATACCTTTGAGAGCGGCATTGTTTTCAGCCAGAAGCTCCAGCTCGATTTTTTCAGGAGCGGGGGGGAGAGGTCCGTAAAGGCACTCTTCAAAGGCTTTCAGGATCCCGGGCCGCTGCTCTTCCCACTCCTCTTTCGTGTCAGGCAGCGGGGGCAGCGTATAAGAACGCACTTTGCTTTCGTCACGATTCATCCGTCTGAAGCTTTCTTCAGCCCAGAGATTCACGCCCCGTTCCCAGGCAAGGCAGAGATCGATCCTTTCCGGGACACGGGATTCATTTTCCGGTATATCTTTCAGCGTTTCCACAGCAAATCCTTTCATAAATTGTCTGCATGAGTTTTAATATACATAATCTTCACTTCAACTGCAAACAAAAATTGAAAATTTTTCAGAAAAAGCCCCGGCTCTGCTGTATCAACGGCTTCAAAGCCCTCCATTGATTTGGTCGTCAATCATCACCGTCAACCCAGTAAGAAGCGTATGACTCCACCTCTTTTATGCTTCTTCTGCCAACATGTCCATCGAAGTACAAAGTATTGGTATTCAAAAGATGGGGAAAACGGTGGATCTGTGTGATGGTGGGCAGTTCGCCTGTCACCTCACGGTTTTCCAGTCCTGCCGCCAGATGTTTTGACCAACTTCTCAGCGCTCCGGCATAGCTGTTTTCCTTGCTGCGGGTCACATTCCACAAGGTAGATTCAGAATACAATATCTTTGCAGAAGGATTTTCCGGCATTTTCTTGAATATGCCGCAATATAAATTTTCCTTGGTATCATATTCCGGGATCCGGATCACACGCCCGTAACTGTAAGTCATTTTTGCCTGATTTGCAAATTTTCTCTGGGATTCGCTTCTGTAACGGAAAGCCTCCGGGCAGAGCAGAGAAACATGCCAGAGGTCACGGAGCGTACTTGTGGAAGGCGCCACAGCTTCAATACCGCAGTATTTCTTGAAGTGTTCATTGGTGGACCACATATTCTTTGAATCACCGTTTCTGGTGGGTATCATGAATTTATGATCGCTCATATACTGCATTTCCCCCAGTCCGATCTGTTTCAAATTGTTGAGACAACCAGAACTTCTCCCCCTCGCCCGAGCCTGCTGTAAAGCAGGCAGAAGCATAGAAGCAAGAATTGCAATTATTGCAATCACAACCAAAAGTTCAATCAGCGTGAACGCTGATTGAGTGAAGATGTGAAGGTGTGAAGAGTTTGCCTGCGGCAAACGTGAAGTGCGCCTTGACGGGCGTAAGGATGTGCAGTTTTTATGAATTTTTTTGAGGCAATACAACGGTAAAACACCTATTTGACAAGTAGCACTCACCAAAAGTTCGATCAGGGTAAAATAAACATTTCTTTGACTATCTTCAAATTTTTTCATAACAGTTTTTCCCTCAATCTGAATATTTGACTTTTCCTTTTTCCAAATTGGCACGGATCTCTTTTTCATCAAGAGCGTAATTGTAATACCTGAGTTCGCCGATGAGTCCGTTGAAACTTCTGGAATATCCGGAACCGGGTCCCCAGTAGTGGGTCCCCAGGAATATGCGCAGATCCTTTCCTCTGCTCACCCCGGAAAGTTTGAAGGTACCAAATCGCGGTATGACCTCAACGCCGTTGACATAAAATCTGGCGGTAAAGCCGCTCCAGGTGAAGACCAGATGCGCCCATTGGTTGTTTTTGATCTTGAGTCCTGCGTTGGTGGTATAGCCGTCGTATGAGAGAAGCTGCTGCCACTGATCCCCCTCCACGCCCATAGCAAAGGAAAGTGTTCCGTGGTGAACAACGAAACCGGCTCTTTTCCCATCCCTTTGAGTCCAGGGGGCACCGGGAGAGATGTCAGGCTTGCACCAGAGTTCCACGCTCAATGCATCAAGAGCTCCGGCAGGTTTCCTGATGACACCTGTACCATAACTCTTTATGCCGTCAAATTTGAGGGCATACCCTTTTTTCACCTTGACAAAGGGAGCATTGGAAAGTTTGATCGCCACACCTGAAACGCTGTCTTTTGTCACATTTCCGGAGCCTTCCTTAAAATCCCATTGAGCTAAAATCTGCTTTTTCAACTGTTTTGCCTTCGTGTGTTCCCTGACGGGGAAAAGATCCTGATATTTCTGACTTTTCCCCTTGCGGGTCAGGGCTTTATCAGAGATGGGCGCCGAACCGGATTTGATATTTCTCGCCTCAAGGATACGCACAGCTCCTGCGGGAACAGTCAGAGAATAAGCGTTGCCTTTTTTCTCAAGGGAAGCTTTTTTGTAAAGTTCTTTTACTACAGCTCCGGCAGGGAACGTGACAGTTACTTTGGAGTCGTATTCATGGAAGATATGCTCCTTTGAAGCAAGGGGCTCTTTGGAAACTCCCCGGTTGTTCAGGAGGATGATCTTCCATGAGTTGTCTTTCATCTGATTGACCAGAAAATGCGCATCTCCTGAAACTTTGAAGGGCAGAACTTCACTCTGGATCTTTTCAAGGAGCTCACCGATCAGGCGTGAGCGTACTTTTTTGTTCTTTTCGAGCATAAACAAGGCAGTGGTAAAAAGCACATGACCTTTTCCGTAACGGTTGAGGCAAACCAAAGGATCGCCCTTCCCTGAACGTTTCACCACTTTGGCAGAAGTGCACCTGACAGCAGCAAGGCGCATATTATTTTCCCAAACAAACTTTTTCAGAAAGTGAAAGCCGAGGAAGGCAGATTCCTTTTCAAACCCCTTCAAGTGTCCGGAGTTCACCACCAATGTGCCCCCTGCGGAAACATATTTTTTCAGATTTTCTGTCAGTTCCGGAGTAAACCGGATGTCATCGGCAAGTATGACGACGGCATATTTGCCAAGCTCATCGAAGGTTACAGTTCCCGAGGGAGCATTGGCAAAAAAGACATCAAAAAGGTCGCCGATGGAGGAGTTTGCCAGATTGATGCAATGGGCGGGTTCCGTAAATCTTGCCTTGGGATGCAGCGGGGAGATCGTGTCAAAAATGTGTTTAGCCATATAGTCCCCGTCTTGCATGGGCAGATGATACCACACTTTCCAGTCAGGACGCCCCGTCTGACCGTGGTGATAGTCCAAAAGCAGAAGCACAGGGGTATAACAGCTGCCTCTTTTGCCCTCATCTTTTGAGATCCAGTCGTAAAACTCTTTTATGGCTTTGCCATTGGGGGTAAGTGCATGAGTACCGTTCTTCTCTTTGACCACCATGCCCCAGGGCTGGGACTCAAACCACTGGTAATTTTCCCCCATGTAATAGTTCATCATCATGGCACGCAGTCCGTGGGAGGGGGGCTGCCCGAAATCAAGACGGCGGCGAACGCTGCTGGGGGAGCCGGTAGCGGCAAAGTATGCCATATAAAATCCCCAGGGGACACTGTACTGACGGGCGGCGCTCCGGGCGAACATGGAAAGGATGCGCGCCGAACGGTCAAGGCGGCAGGAGTACTCAAGGATAAGGTTCCGGGAGCCCCACTCAGCCATGTAAGGGGATCCCATAACGCCCCCTGACATGGAGTAGACATTGTCACCAAGGATATTGCTTTGAAAGTTCCAGAGATTGTGCATATACCTCACCGCCTCTTCCCGGTTGTTGTCCTTCCGGGGGGCAAAGCCCTCAAGGTTCTTGAAATTCGGGTTCCCCGGACGGCGGCTCTGACCGTAGTTGGCGTCAAATTCGGCGATACCGAACCCCATAAAAGTATTTTTATATTTTCCGGTAAAACGTTCAAAGGATCTGCGGTCGATATTTTCTTCAGAAAGACCGATAAAATTATTTTCGTTCAGACGGACAAAGTCCGGGATCACAAAGGGGACTTTCTGCAAAGTCCGGGAAAGTTCCGGAGTGAAATCCTTGATGGAGATCCTGTAAGGAGCCGTCTGAAAGGTGATTTTCAGATCTTGCGGCAGTACAGGACGGGGCAGCGCTGCAGAGAAAACACCTCTGGTTGCCCGGGCGTTCTTAAAAGCTATTTTTTTGCCGGAACCATCAAAAAAAGCAAATTTCTGCAACTGGCAGGAGGCACCTGAACCGTGATGGATCCGCACCGCAGTTACAGCTTGAGTACCTTTTGAAAAACCAAGTGTCCCCTTGACGGAACGGAAACGGCTTTTATTGTTCCGGTGGTCGCCGCTGACAACGGCAAATGTCTCTTTTTTACCATCGTTAAGATTTTTTTCATGGAGAAAAACGGTACTTTTTTCTTCAGGAACAAAAAAACTTTTCAGAGCTGGCGCCATATTTTTTCCGGAAGCATTCAAAAGTTCCACCTCCCGGATGATCCCGGTCCGCAAAGCTCCTTTGTTGGTAACAATAATAGGGAGAGGGGCATACATGAAAGCGGCATCCTGTACAAACTTTTCCTCTGCAACACCTTTGAGGGGCAGCCACTTTTCCTTTTGCAGCGCAAGGTGAAAATCCTTGCCGCAGACTGAAGCATTCTGCCAATAAAAAGCTGCATCGGGCCGTGCCGTCAACCGGTCAGAAAAAGCTTCCCCGCCCCTTGCTGCGCCCAGTGTCCCCAACACGACTGCCGATAACAGCAGATTTCTAAAACTTTTTTTTAACATGATCTGTTTCCTTATTGTTAAGTTTTATATCCTGACAGGTCATTATTCTGAATGCGACATCACTCATTGTTTCAATAAATTCCGCCCGAGTGGATTCGGCGCAACTGTGATTGTCGGAGCGCCCCATGGCAAGAAGGCAAACATGAAGACCGATCCGTGCCAGATGGTTGGCATCGCTTCCTGCGGAAAATCTTTTGATTTCGGGGGAGATACCTTTTTCTTCAAAGATTTTTTTGTCCACTCAAGGAAAGAGGCGTCCTTTTCCTCGTAAGAAGGGTATCCCCCCTTCAGCGTTATTTCCGTCGTACTTCCCCAGACAGCCCGGAGTTCACAGGTAAGCTGTTGCAGCCTTTCTGAGTCTGAAGAACGTATCTCTCCGGTAAGGGTCACTTGTTCCGGAACGATATTGTCCGCCTGCCCTCCTGAAATGATGCCGTAGTTGACAGTTGAGTTTTCCCGTCTGCCGGGAGGAAATTTCTGCATTCCTTCAGCAGCCAGCATAAAAGCGTTGATCCCCTTTTCGGGAGCGATCCCCGCATGGGCGGCTTTGCCTTTGATTTTCAGCTCAAAACCAATTTTCCCCACGCCGTTTGCGTAAATGGTTCCGGGAGCTCCGGGACCGTCAAAGACCCAACCGTGCCGGGCGGTGATAAAAGAGCTTTGCAATCTTGTACTGCCGGAAAGACATTTCTCTTCACCACTGGTAAAAAGCAGTTCCAGAGTCGGATGGGGCAGTTCCTCCTCTTTCAAGCGGTACAAAGCTGAAATAATGGCAGTAATACCATCTTTGTCATCAGCGCCGAGGACACTCCTCCCGTCGGAGCGGATCACTCCGTCTTCACCGATCTGCACTTTTATGTTCCGCCCCGGTTCAACAGTGTCCATGTGAGCTGAAAAAAGCCGCACTCCGGGAAGAGTTCCCGGAATGGTAAAAAGCATGTTCCCTGCGTCATCGACCTTTGGAGCACACCCCAAAGGAGCCAGAAGAGATGAAAGTTTTTCCCTCATTTTTTCTTCGTTCCCGGAAGGACTGTCGATACTGACAAGGGAAAGAAAAAGATCAACTGTTTCCTCTCTTTCCATAACTTTCTTTCCTCAAAATCCAGCCCGGGTCAGGAGATTTCGGGCGTTGTTGTAAAAGAAATCCTCTGCATGGGGGGCAAAGAACGGGTCCTTCATCATTTCACTCCAGCGTGTCACATATCTTCCGGCAGCCCCGGGAGCTCCTGCGGTATCGGTTCCGAAAATAAACCTTTCCCAAGCCAGACGGCCGGGACGCAGACGGTTGATGAGGTTGTAGGCTTCGTATCCCAGTCCGCAGGAAAAATCCAGATAGATGTTTTTGAACATGAAACACATTTCAAGAGCTTCAAGAGTCCAGGGATAGGCAGTGTGGGCAAGAACAAAGTTTACGTCAGGAAAAATCCTTGCGGGGTGGTCAAAAAGGACCGGCTGTCCGAATTTTGCATTGAATCCCGCCATGCGGTTGATCTTTTCGCCCAGCTGGGGACGGACTCCCAGCATACCGGTATGGAAGATCACAGTGGCTTTCAGGTCATTGAGTTTTTCCCATACAGGATAGATCATGGGATCATCAGGAGAATAACCGTGTCCGGGCCACATCTTGAAAAAACGCACGCCCCGGTCATAATAATTCTGGATCTGGGTTTGGGCTTCCATAATGTTCCGGGGCTCAATGTAGGCTGCCATAAAAAGGCGGTCCGGCGTTTTGGAAACGAAAGAGAAAACTCTTTCATTGAATCCCGTCATCCCCAGATTGACATACCGGGGATGATCGGGGGTTGCCAATATAAGGGATTTTTCGATACCGTATTTATCCATTTCGTCAAGGATCATCCTGTCAGAACGGGGATCGTCGGAAGGGTGATAATGTACATGAAAATCGATGATCATAATATTTTTCTCCTTTTTTGCCTCTATGGAAATGCTATAAAAAATATACCTTGCAATCAGCAAGAAAACAAACATAGTAAGTCCCTATTACATACAATATAGTTCATAAAACATATAAAAAAACAAACCTGAGCTCAACGAAAAAAAGTTTTCCTCTTGCAAAGCGATCCAAAGAGTTGTACATTAAAAAAGAAGGAAACAGGATTCTTTTTTATGGAAAACAATATCAATCACAGGCTGCGCCACTTTGTCAAGGGTGAAAGTCAGCACTGGCTGCCGGTGATCAAAGAGGCACGGCTGCTGTGGTGTCACTTTATCGGCTCGACTTTCTGGCCTTGCGGTTACTGGATCAGCCACGCCGCTACACCTTATGTCAACGTGCAGATCGTTGAAGAGGGGGAGTTGATTGTCCACACGGCAAACGGCAAACTCTGTGTTCCCGCCGGGGCAGCGGTCATCATTTCCCCCGGGGATTACAAACTTGAAGCATCAGGAAAAGAGGGAGTCCGTAAAAGACATTTGGGACTTACGGGCTCCATGTGTCTTCAACATCTGGCGGCACTGGGATTTGAACAGACAACGGTGCTTTCCGGATTCGATGATCCTCTTTTCGACCGTGAATTTGACACTCTTTACAATCTTTTCAAAGAACCCAATGCCGACAGGATCTTTGACTGTACTTCTCAAGTTTGCAAGCTCATGTTTATGCTGGGCGACAAGATCCGGAGCCGGAATTTCCCTCAAAGTTTTGTCAAAGCCAAATTTTTTATCGAATGCCGCTTTGACAAAAATATCACCGTCGGCGACATCAGTGTTCACTCCGGATGCAGCAAAACCACCTTGCAGCACCAGTTCAAGGATATATTGGGACTTTCCCCCATGGGGTATCTGACAGAACTCCGTATGAAACATGCGCTGCAGCTGTTGGAAAGAGAGGTATTTTCCATTAAGATGATCTCCGACATGTGCGGTTATGACAATCCTCTTTATTTTTCCAATGTCTTCAAGAAATTCTACGGCAAATCTCCCCGGCAATACCGGAAAGAACTTTTGAGTTCTGTTCCGGAGGCGATACAAAAAAATTTCAAAATAAAAGTTGAAAAAAAGGATAAGTTGTGTTAAATTATTCCCTGATAAAGGGAGCTTTCATAAAAGAGCTGCCGGGCACCCCAAACATGTTACGCCCCCTGACCAAAGAGAAGAGGAATGATTTTCATGGCGAATTTTATATACAACTACCTGCGTTCCATGCGGTTGTATTACTGCTTCGTAAGCGGAACGACAACCCTTGCGGGAGTTGCCTTTTATCACATTCTGTCAGGAAAGTCCTGGGGGTGGCGGGATGCGGTGATTTTAAGCTGCGGATTTTTCGCCTGGGGGATCAATCAGATCTTCAACGATTACTTTGATCTGGAATCAGACAGGATCAATGCCCCCTGCCGTCCCATGGCAGCGGGGAAACTGGATATAAAAAAAGCATTGCTTCTTTCCACTGTGCTGATGCTCATACTGGGGGGAGCTTCTCTTGCCGTTGCTCCGGCGGCGTTTCCGGCGGTCATCGTGGGAGCTGTGTTGAACCTTCTTTACTCCAAACTCAAATCCATTCCTGTTGTCAACTGCCTTGTTTACGGCGCATCTCTTTCCTGCTGTGCCTGGTTTGGTTACGCCGGTTTGTGCGGCACAAACTGGGAAAAAGCCTTTTCTCCTGACGCTCTTATTGTTTCTCTTCTGGTCCTTCCGATCCATGTTTTCATGTGTTCAATCAGTTACTACAAAGACAAGGAAGGGGACCGTGCCGCAGGAGTCCGTACCTTGCAGAACCTTTTTCCTGATGAGGTCACGCTGCCTTTGCACATTCTTGCTCTGGGGGTAATGCTCTGCCTTTTTCTCAGAGTCCACTGCGCCTTTATGATTCCGGCGCTGCTCCTGCTTCCTCTTGCCGCAGAACTTTTCTTTTTTCTCTTTCAAGAGGAATACCACTCTGCCACAAAGGTCAACTGCCAGCTGTGTGCCGTCTGGTGCGCCTCTCTCTGGGGCGAGGCAAATCCTTATCTTTACCTTGTTGCGGTCATTGCATTTTTCGGGATCGAAGTTCTTTACCTTCTCAACGGAAGTGATGATAAAAGATTTGTCACCGGCTTTGAAAAGCTCCTCTTTTACGCCGGAATGTCACTGCGCTGTGCGGCAAAACTGCGTTCCCTTTCTGCCTTGTGGAAAGGGGCTCAATTTACAAGGATTTTCTTCTGTCACAAACTTTTACAGCTTCCGTCAGGGGAGTACAAACTTGACTTTTACATGCCCCGTTACCCGACAGATGCCTTTTTTACAGCGATGAAAGATAAACTTATCTCCACGCCGCCCCGTCCTGTCAGTGTGGTCTGGTCCATAACCAGTGCGTGCGCCTACCGCTGTCCCCATTGTTATCAGGGCTTTGACCCGGCAGAGGAGATGCCTCTTGAAAAAATGTGTCAGGCGGCAAGAGAAGTACGCAACTTTGGTGTCACTGCCTGGGCGGTGGAAGGGGGGGAGCCCCTTTTGCGTTTTGAAAGACTGACCGCTCTTCTGAAAGAACTCAAAGGTCTGGAAGTCTGGGTCAACTCCACAGGTTTCGGGGCAACGGATGAAAAAATCGAACTCCTCAAAGAGTTGGAAGTCACAGGGATCATGAGTTCCATCCATTCCGTTTCCCCCGGCAAACATGATGCTTTTACAGGTGTCAAAGGCTCCTTTGACACTGCCCTTGAATTTCTTTCACGCTGCAGAAAATCCGGGATGCTGACGGGATTCAACACCGTCTTGAGCGATCAGGAGATCATAGACGGTGAAATCGACAACATCATGGCACTTGCTCAAGAGCACAGATGTGATTATATCCAGCTGATCCACCCTAAAAGCTGCGGCAGATGGGGAAAGAAGAACTTTGACAGAGCGCTCCATGAAAAAGCCATTGCCATTGCCTGCGCCGCCCAGAAACGCTACAATTCGGCAAGAAGTAAAAATTCCCCCATCCTCACCGCCCAGGTCTTTGAGGAGTCCCCGGAAATGCTGGGATGCACGGCAGGGGGGATCGACCGCTTTTATGTGGGGTGCTCCGGAGAGGTCCAGCCCTGTGAATTTGTCAATATCTCCTTCGGCAATCTGTGCCATGAACCTTACAGTGTGATCTATGAGCGTATGCGCCGTGCGTTTCCCATTCCAAGCTGTGACTGGCTCTGCGAAAAGTATGGGGAGTGCATTGCAGATGCCGTTGCAGAAAATGGGGGTAAAACGCCCCTCCCCTGCCGGGAAACATTGGAACTTGTGAAAGATTGGAAGTCAGAAAATCCCACTCCTGTCTATAAAAAAATGGGGATCTGCAAATGAAACTCCTCATGCTCATCAATCCCTCCTCCCGGGGCGGCAGGGGAGTCAGGCTCCTGCCCCGATACCGGTCTGAACTTGACAAACGGAAAATCGACCGCACGGAAATCATTCTTTCATCCATTGACGAAGCCTTTGAGAGAGCCAAAAATCTTGACTCAACTCTTTACGATGCCGCCGTTGCCGTGGGGGGAGACGGCACCATCCGGGCTGTGGGCGCAGGGCTCCTTGCCAATCCTGATCCGGCGCTCAAACTGGGAGTCCTCTACACGGGGACAAGTCCGGATTTCTGCCGCACGCACAATATTCCCCTTGTCCCTGACAAAGCGATCACCTGTCTGGCAGAAGGTTTTACCAGACAGATCCCTGTACTCACCGCCAATGGGAATCCTTTCTTCTGTTCCTGCAATCCGGGAATGGGGGCTGAGGTGGCTTCACGCGCCAACAAGCTCCGTCCTTTTCTGGGGGATTTCGCAGGCACCCTGACCGCTCTTGCCGGAGCGCTCTTAAAAAATCGCCGTTACACCTTCAAAGTCAACGGAACTCTCCTTGATGACTGCAATCATCTGCTCATCACCCGTATGCCTTTTATTGCAAGCGGTCTGAAACTTGCCCTCCCGGAGCTCAAGGAGGAGGAATATCTTCTCTGGTATCTGCAAGATGTTTCCCGTTTCAAATGGCTTCAGATCCTCCTCAAGCTTTACCGCAAACAGCCCTGCGGCAGTTACAAGATCGTTACCGGTCCCCTTATCGTTGAAACGCCCTCCCACGGGGACTTGCCTCTGGAATATGACGGAGATCCCCATGGAACTTTGCCCCTTGAAATAAAGTTCGCCCCCCGCCGTCTCGATCTTATTGTCCCTGCAGGAGATAAGTGAAAATGAACGAAACACAAATGATCCGGCTCTTTTCTGCAATTCACGGCACTGTTCCCTTTGCCGCTGATGCCGAAATTTTTGGAGATCTGCTTCTGACCATGGACAGTTTCTCTGCCGCAGAAGATTTTTTCACCGCCACGCCCCCTGAGACCATCGGACACAATATGGCAGCCGCAGTGCTTTCCGACCTTCTTGCCTGCGGAATAAAGGGGGAGTTTCTCATCAACACATGGAACATCGACTCAGAATTGCCGGATTCTTTTTACACGCGATGTGCTCAGGGTATCCAACAAGTCCTCTCTCATTACGGTGTCCGCTGTATCGGGGGAGACATGGGATGTTCAAAGCCCTGGAGCTGGTGTGCCGCAGCAGGGGGGAAACTTACCATTCCCGCTCCCATCCGCCGTATTGCTTCAGAAAAGATCCCTTTTGACCTCTACGCCTCAGGAGCTTTCGGGGATGCCAACTTTGCGGCGTTCAATAAACTGCCCATGCCTGAAATAGAATTGCGCTCCCCGGTCCCTGCCAACGCCATTTTTGCCACAGATTCCAGCGGGGGATTTGTGGATGCTCTGGAAAATTTCCGCAGGGTCAATCCTGATTTGACACTCTATCTTGAGGATATACCGCTTGCCCCCCTGCCGGAACTTCCCTTCCCCGAAGAGTTTCTCCTCATCGGCGGCGTGGGGGAATATGAATTGATCTACGCCCTTCCCCGGGGTGAAAAGGCGCCGGGGCAGCTGATCGGTCACGGAGACTTTTCAAACAAGGGTATCCGTTTCCCCAAAGGAAAACCCATGACGGCACCGCCCCCTGATTACCGGGAGATCGATCCCCGCAAATGGGTTGAAGCAACAGAAAAGTATTACAGGGAGTTTTTCTTATGAAATCACTGTTTGAAAGATGTTTCAATGGGGGATCACGCATTGACGATAAAGCAAAACTGCTCTTTGAAGAACTTCAAAGTGCGCCCCCTGCCTACTACGACGGACTGAGGATGGTCCTGTTGGAAGGCGTAAAGCCGGTAACAAAGGTGCGAACGCCTTCCGGAGAGGTCCGTGATATGCTGATGTTTGGGAGCAACTCTTTCCTCAATTTGAACTTCCATCCCCGTGTCCTCGACGCCGCCCGGAAAGCTCAGGAGCGTTTCGGTTCAGGCGCAGGTTCTCCCCCCTTGTACTCAGGGACCACAGAACTGCACGAAGAGCTGGAAGAAGAACTTGCTTCTTTCTGCGGTACAGAGTCCGCCTTGATCTTCCCTGCGGGCTACTCCGGCAATCTGGGTGTCCTCTCTGGACTCTGCCGTCCGGGAGACGCGGTTTTCTGCGACAGCGCTAACCATGCTTCACTCTTTGACGGAGCCAGACTTTCAGGAGCGGCGATCATTCCTTACCTTCATTTGGATCCCCGCCATCTGGAGCGGGTGTTGAAACGCTCCACAACCCCCGGGAAACTCATTGTCACCGACGGTGTTTTTTCCATGGAGGGCAGTCTTGCACCTGTGGATGAACTGGTCGCTCTCAAAGAAAAATACAACGCTCTTCTCATGGTGGACGATGCCCATGGTTTCTGGGTCACAGGGCCTCAGGGCAAAGGTACTGCGGCACACTTCGGGGTCAGAGACAAGGTGGATCTCCACTACGGCACTTTCAGCAAGGCTTTGGGCAGCACCGGGGGATTCTGCGCCGCAAGCAAAGAGCTTGTCACCTATTTGCGCTACTATGCCCGCAGTACCTTTTTTTCAAGCGCCCTCCCCGTGGGGACCGTGGCAGAGGTGCTTGAAAGCATCAGGATCTGCCGGGAGGAACCGTGGCATCTGGCACGACTCATCCGCAACCGGGATTTTTTCCAGAGCGAACTTGAAAAAAGGGGGTTTGACACCTTCAACAGCCGCTCCGCCATCATTCCTGTATTGGTGGGTGATGAGGAAAAACTGGGAAAATTTCAGAACGCTCTCTTTGCCGAAGGTATTTTCAGCAACATCGGTACCACCCCTGCGGTCAACGCCTCCAAGTGCCGTCTGCGGCTCAATGTCATGGCGACACACACTTTTGACCAGCTTGAACATGCTGTTTCCATTATTGAGAAATGGGGCAAAGCTCTGGAGATCGTCAAGTCATGAAAGAACACATTCTCATTACAGGCGCGGGGGGCTACATCGGCTCCAACGCCGTTGAATACTTCATGAAAGAAGGTTTTTCCGTCACGGGTACGGTCAGAAACAATATTGCCGAACGCTGTCTCAAAAGCGGTGCAGAGCTCCGCAAAGCAGACCTTTGCGATCTTGCTTCTCTGGAGGCTCTTTTTGACAGACGATATGACTATGTGATCCATATTGCGGCACTGGCAAGCGATACGGGGAAAGAAGAAAAGTTCCGTATCACCAACTTTGAAGCTGTAAAACATCTTGCAGCTCTCGCTATGAAACATGAGGTCAAACGCTTTGTGTATCTTTCCACAGCCGATGTTTACGGGCTCCATGATTTTCACGGAGAAACAGAAGAAGAACTTTCCTTTGACCACAGCGTCACCAATTTTTATCCGAAATATAAAATCAAATCTGAGGAGTTTCTGCAGCAGACGCTGGTTCCTGAGCGTTTTTCATGCGTCCGCCCCTGCGTGGTCTACGGCAACGGCGACACCACCATTACGCCCCGTGCCATCGCCTTTTTGAAAAGTTCACCCTTTGTCATCCATTTCGGCAAGTGGCACGGTCAGAACCGCTGGCCCCTTGCCCATGTGGAAAATGTCTGCCGCGCCCTTCACGGAGCCATGGTGCTGCCCGAAGCGGGGGGCAAGGGAGTCACTGTTCTTGATTCACGCTTTACGACTCTTTCAAGCTACTACCGTGAGCTTGCGGCACAGTATCTGCCCGGCAAAAAAATAAGAGAGATAACGCTCCCCGAATGGACCATCCGGGGCTTGGCGTGGTTTTCTTCAGCTTTTTCCGGAGAAAAGCCTCTCTTCGATCCTACGCTTTACGCCCTTGACACCATTACAAGCAATCTGGATCTGAGCAACCAAAGAATGTTGAAGTTTTTCCGTGCTATCGGAAAAGAAGAATATAAAGGACAATTATGATCACTGTTGATTCTGAAAAATGTCTACGCTGCTCAAAGTGCATCAAAGACTGCATCGTGGAAGTTCTGAAACCGGGACCAAATGGAATTCCATTTCTGGATCCGGAACTTGAAAAGTATTGTCTCAACTGCCAGCACTGTCTTGCCGTCTGTCCGGCAGGAGCCTTGAGCTGCCACGGCGTCACACCTGAGATGTGTGCGCCCCCGGGAAAACTCCCCGGCTCTGCTGAAATGTTCGATCTTTTGCGTATGCGCCGCTCCTGCCGTCAGTACAAAGATGAAAATATCTCCTCTTCTGCAATGGAAACGCTCAAAAGTTCTCTTGCCTGGACTCCTACAGGGTGCAACGATCACCGGCTCTTTTTCCGCATCATTGAGGACAAAAAAGAGATGGCTTTTTACCGGCAGGAGACCTCCCGTATGCTCAAATTTCTCATCAAAACCGGCATCATGGCACTGATTTACCCCAAATTCAAACGCTATCTTGCGGAAATCATGGCTGGCAAGGATGTCGTCTACCGCAACGCCCCCCACATGATCGTTGCCGCAACACCGAAAAATGCCCCCTGCCAAGAGGCGGATCCCTGGATCGCTTTGAGCTATTTCGATCTGCTGGCTCAGAGTCTGGGTATCGGCACTTGCTGGTGCGGATTCGGAGTCCACGCCTTCAAGTGGAATTTGAAATTGAAAAAACGCCTTGAGCTGCCCCCCGGATACCGTATCGGAGCAGTCATGCTTTTCGGTCCTCCTGACGTAGCCTACGCCAGAGCCACAAAACCTGTCAACTTCAACCTTGAAAAGTGATTTGAAAAATGCACATCCCACGCTCTTGTATCCCCTGTGAAAAAATTGAAAACGACTCCTACGACTGGTATGCCAGACATGCTGCCAAGCTGGAAGAGGTCAAAACAAAACATGCCGATCTGGTTTTTATCGGCGACTCCATCACCCACTTCTGGAACTGCGAAGAGGGCATCACCTACGGCGCCGATGTCTGGGAAGAGTTTTACGGCAGCCGCTGCGTTTTGAATCTGGGATTCGGCTTTGACCGCACACAGAATATGCTCTGGCGCCTTGAACATGGGGAAATGGCAAATCAGTCCCCCAAAGTCATCGTCGTCAATGCGGGAACCAATCAATTTTCCTATACCCCCAATTACGATGGCGACACGCCTGAAATCGCCTTTGAGGGAGTCAAAAAACTTATTGAAACTTTAAGGGAAATGGTCCCTGAAGCACAAATCATCCTTATGGCGGTCTTTCCCCGGCTTCAGGAAGATAAACAGCAGTGTATAAATGCTCTCAACCAGATGCTCAAAGAGTATGTGGATAAAGTCCGTAAAACTGATTCCGCCATTGAATTTCTGGACATCACCGGAAAATTCCTTTATCCTGACGGCTCTTTCAACGCCGACCTCTACGCCGACAGAAGTTGTCACCCCAACAGCGCCGGATACCGTATCTGGGCAAATGCTCTGGAACCTCTTATCGCTCCGCTTCTTTGAAAAAATATCACAGGTGAAAACATGTACGAAATGGAAAACGAAATCCCTTTTACAAGGACAGATCCCCAGGGAAAACTCAAACTCCACGAAGCGGCGGCAATGATGGCGAACTGCTGCCAGTTCCAGGAATATCAGGAAAAGGCTTTTTGCGAATTTTTGAGAAAAAACCATATTGCGATTTTTCTCTTTTCGATCCAGATAGATATAGTGCGTATGCCCTCATTCCGGGAAAAGATCAAAACAGCCGTCAGGATCTACGGCTGCAAATCCATCTACGGGCTCAGGCAGATCACCATGCGTGATGAAACAGGCGCCCTTTGTCTCATTGCCAACGCAACAGGAGCATTTTTCAACACCCAAGAGGGCAAAGCCGTCAAGATCGCCCCTGAGGATTTTCCCGTCAAGTGGGACACGCCGGAGGAAATGGAGTGCCTCCCCCGCAAGATCCCTGTTCCAACAGAAGGGGGAACAGACATGGCGTCTTATACAGTAGTCCCCTCTGATCTGGACCTCAACGGACACTTGACGACACCTGCCTATTTTGCCATTGCAGGCAATATTCTTCCCGACGGATTTGAATACAACCGTGTGCGGATGGAGTTCAAAAAACAGGCTCTTCCGGGAGAAGTGATCCTGCCGCGGCTCTACAGAAAAGATCTTTCAACGGTCGTTACAGATCTCAAATCAGAAAACGGCAACTCCTTTGCAACAGCGGAATTTACCACAGCTCCATTGATAAATGGGGAAAAGTAATATATGGCAAAAAATAAAACTTATGAGGTAATTTCAAAACTCCTCAAAATTGTCAAAGCGCCCTCGCTTCGATCTGATAAAGGGAGCGTTTTCGGCTGTTACCTTACAGGTAGCAAGTGCAAACTACCCTTTACAGCTCTTTGCGAATGGCATCTTTGTCATTTTTTGAATGACTTTTGAAATCACCTCTTGTATTTCCCTTTTTCTGGTGTTATTTTAAAAGAAGTTATCTCCAATCCCATGAACAAGGAGCAACGTATGAAAAAATTTACATTGATCGAACTGCTGGTGAAAAGATCACATCTCTGCTGTGATCGTGTTTATGGCAAAGAAGAAGGTCTTTCACCTGCCCAAGGGCAGGTGAAGCTGTACAGCTTCACCTTAATAGAGCTTCTTGTCGTGATTGCCATTATCGCAATTCTTGCCGCCATGCTGCTGCCCGCGTTGCAGCAGGCACGCAGACGTGCAAAGCACACCCAGTGCCTCAACAACTTCAGTCAGATCGGCAAAGCCAATCTGCAATATTGCGATGATGTAGCAAAAGGACAGATCATGCCCTATTGGAACGGCGGAAAGTCTTCTTTGAGTACAGGCTACTGGGCTGGTGAACTCTCCCGGTATGTGGGTTCCGGCGCCATCGCAGGTTTTATGGCGCCCTATCTGGGAACCAATACAAACAATGTGCTGGGCGGCTGGCGCTACCCCACTACTTATCCTCAGTACAGGTCTGTCAGCAAATTTGTCTGTCCTGAGCGTGATAAAAGGGACTACACCGGAACCGGCAGTTCTCTTTTCTGGCTCGGTCAAAACAGTGATCATGGTAAAGGCGGTGTTGCCCTTGCCCGCATCCGCCGTCCTTCCCGTAATTCGGTGATACTGGAGTGCAACAACAATAACTCCCAGCCGGGCTACACCCATGAAGATGTACTCTCCATAGCCTATCCCCATACCAATCTTTCAACCAATGTTCTCATGCAGGATGGCCATGTGATCACCCTGCGCCGCGGGCAGGTTCCCACAAACAGGAATCAAACCTTCTGGCTGCCTGTTTCCCAGTGGCAGAAGGATACCTGGTAAGAGGAACATCTTTTGTATCATCCGGTCAGAAGCAGCATCGACTCTGACCGTTTTTCTTTTCAAGAACTTTCAGCAATTTATAAATATCCAAGGAGAAAGAAATGTTAAAAAAATTCATGCTGTCAACGTTACTCCTTACAGTGGCGCTGCTTCTGTCGGGAACGGAGTTTGAGATCAATTCAGGCAGGATGCACTTTGTCTTCGACACCACAGGAGGCGGCATCAAAAGTCTGAAAGTGGGGAAACAGGAGTATTCACTCCCCGGTCACGCCTCTTTTACAGAGCGTTTTTTTGCCCTTCAGGGGACAAATGTCCGGGTTGAACGCTTTGCCAAGTTGGATTTCGCTATTAAAAAATTCAGCTCTGAGAACCGTAATCAGCAGCTCATCCTTACAGCCGGCGGTATTTCATCCTTTGACTGGCTCAGAGTAACGAAGAACTATTTCTTCCCCCAAAATCAGAATTACTTCACTGTCACCTATACTCTGAAGAACCGTGACTCAAAACCCCACACGACCGCCATGTGGCTGCAAACCTATCTCGGTCCTGCCGATGAAAGCGGCGCCCGGGTCAAGGTCCTGCAGCCCCGGAAAGGCAAACTCGTTGAATTGACCAATCCCGGCAACGCCACTGCAAACGAGTGGAGCGCTCAACCCGGCGTCGCCGTTTCCTCCGTCTGCGGCAAAGATGATCCGGCAGGATTCATGCTTTCACTCCCCGGAAGTGTTGCCGCAGGTTACTACACCTGGACCGGCAACAAAAACGGCAAGCCGATCCACTCCTTTGAGCTTATGACAAGAGAATGGAAGATCGCTCCCGGAAAAGAGGTCTCTTTCACAATCAGAGTTGACTACGACAAAAATATTTCTGCCAAGGCTCTGGCTCTGGCAAAAAATCCGGTATACAAGATCCCCGCCTCGACTCCCGTCCCTGTGGCGATCCCCGACAAGCGCAATCTGAAATGGCTCCAGCCCAAAGGCGGCGAACTTCCTGATCCTCAGCGTTATGTTGACATCAAACTCAAACGCCAATTCCGCGACAGTATCCGTGCCGTCCAGATCCCTGCCGGTGAAAAGATCCAGCGTGCGGCAGTCTTCCCGGTCCGGAACGGGCGGATCGACCGTGACCGTCCTTTCAAGAGCGTTTTGAAAACATTGCCCGACGGTTCAAAGCGTCTGCTCTTTGAAGTGCCGGGTTTTGCCCCCAAAGGTTACTACTACACCCGCATCCGGGACAATTTTGCCTACGATGTCTATGGCGGTCCCAGATATAAACGCCCCCTGGGCATGGTGGAGTTGAAATGCCGGGTCGTTCTCGACTCCCCTGTGGAAGCTCCCCGCCTTGAAGCGGATGCCCCCAACCTTATTCCCAACAGCAACTTTGAACAGCCCAACGCCAAAGGCAACTTTGCCGCCCACAATTTCTGGCACTCCGGCACACTGGAGCGCAATGTTTTCAAATGGGGAAAAGGTCTGGGCAAAAACGGCAGCTGCGGCATCAAACTCTATCAGGGGAACCCCAAATATCACGCTGCCTACGGTGTCTGGCTCCTCGCTGAGCCGGGGATCAAATACAATATTTCTGCTGACATGACCAGCGAAAACAGCGACCGCAAATACATCGTGTTTTCCACCACCACCCAGAATGCCGCCAGAAAAATCATCAAGGATGCCGCAAGAAAAAATATCGGCTACTCCAGAAGCAGCTTTCCGTGGAAGCGTTTTTCCGGCTTCTCTGTGCCTTCAGCTGATGCAGCATATCTGGTGGTCAATTTCAAACTGCAAGCCAAAAGCCGTGATAACACGCTGCAGATCGACAATCTCTCTGTGGCTCCAGATGATTTCCAGTTTGTTCCCAAGCCCCCTCTTGAAGCTGCCAGAGAAAAAGCGATCCTGAGCGGTTATCTGCCTCTTGCCAATCTGGAAAAGATCTCACACGAATATGTGACGCCCCATGAAAAGTGGTTCAAGCCCATGGCGGAAAAGATGCCGGAACTCCTTTACGCCTGCAGTATCATCGGCAGTAACGAAGATGCTTCACGCCGTGAGATCGTGGAACTGGCACAGCGTATGGATCTGAAATACACCTTCATTCCTCTGCTCCCCAAGTGTCTCGGTTTCGCAGGCAACGGCAATTTCGGTGTCAACAAAGCCGATTTTGCACAGATACTGGATGATTATTCCATTGAACGATTCCGCGTCCTGAAGAAAACCCCTGTTGCCGCCTTGATCCAGGGGATCAACTTCAAGCGCCAGGATACCAACGGCGCGCTTGCTGCGGAAATCGCCAAACTGCAGAAAAACAAATGCAATGTCATTTTCCTCAACTGCGAAAGTATTCCTCAGAAACTTCTGGGCAAAAGAGTTGCAATCCCTGCCAACTGGCAGATCATCCCTGCTTTCAAACCCATGAAAAATTTCTCAAAACATGTCCGCAACCACCGGAATGCAGCGGTGTTTTCTTACGGCAATTCCAATTACATCACCATTCCTAATCTGCCTTCAACACCTGCTGAATACACCAATCAGAACAGTCCAGCCCTGGTCAGCCGTGACTTTCCCTTCTGGGAGTACCGTTTCCTGCCTTTGATGAAGGCTCTTATGGAGCGTTCCGGTGTCAGGATGCCGGTCAAAATGCTCAATGCCTCACAGAACGGCAAAGAGATCAATTTCCAGCTGCAGAGCAACGGGAGTTTCAAAGGAACTCTCGAAGTCGTTTTCAAATCCATGGACCGCCATTGTGACGGAAAAAGTGTCAAAGATCTTTCTCTTGCAAGGGGCAAACAGCAGATCGCCCTTCCCCTGCCCCAGTTGCCCGGCGGAACTCATATTGCTCACATCCGCATTCTCAACAGCAAAGGCGGTGTCTGCGATGCGGGAGCGGTCAAGATCACAACACCTGAAAGTGTTTCCGTCAAAATCGCATTTGCCAAAGCCGACCGCTGCTATTCTTTCAAAGCCCCTGTCAGCTTTACGATCAGGAGCGAAAAGCTTCTCGCCTCAGACAAAGTGGTGGTGCGGATCGAAGATACTGAGTTCCGTGAAGTGTTCCGCAAAGAGTACAAAGGAAACGCCACAGTCCCTGTCACCGCTTCACTGCTCCCCCCCTTCACCACCTTGAACCGTGTCTTTGCAGAAATCTACCGCAGCGGCAAACTCATTTCCCGAACCATGGGCGAATTTTCCTTCGCCGACCGTACTCTCGATCCCACCGATTACCACGCCGGTATGTGGGGCGGCAGACCGGTTCTTGCCACCATGCTCAGGAATCTGGGATTTGACCTTCTCAGCTGCACTGCTCTCAGGAACAATATTGCAACAGGTCACAGCAGAAATATGCTCAACAACGGATTCTTCCCCCTGGTGCTGAACTTCGGTTCCGTGGGTGTGCCGCGGGGGCTTTCACGCACCTACCGTGGCGATGTGGCAACGGATCCGGTGCGCAATCCCTGTTACTCTGATCCTGTCTTCAGAAAGAAGGCTGACGACATCATCAAACAGCATGTTGACATCAACAAGATGCGTTATTACACCTACATCTATCACCAGCTGGGTGATGAAATGTTCCTGGGATCGACGGTCTGCTTCTCACCTCACTGCTTGAAAAATTTCCGTGCAGAGATGCAGAAACAGTACAAGACCATTGGCAATCTCAACGCCGTCTGGGGCAGAAACTACAAATCCTTTGATGAAGTCACCCCCGTTCAGCGCAAAGAGGTGGAAAACAGTTCCAACCTCGCCCCCTGGCTTGACCACAAGGTCTTTATGAGCCGTGTCTACGCCGAACGCTTCATCGGTGCCAGAGCCGAGGCGATCCGGAAACATATCCCCAATGCCAAGGTGGGCATGTCCGGCACCCAGATCCCCGGCTACGGTTACGACTGGTGGCAGCTGATGAAACACATCGGCTGTATCGCCTACTACAGCGGTGTCCAGCGGGCACTGGTCAATGATTTCGCCCCAGAGGCGCGTCTTACCGGGCAGTGGGGCGGCGGCTACACCAGTTCACACACTCTCTACGAACCCTATCAGCGCGCCCCCCAGTGGAGCAATCTTTTCATGGGTGCCAACACCTCATGGAACTGGCACGGCAGCGCCTACAATGGTGACGGCTCCCCCACGGAAAACCTGAAAGCCTACGCCGATGAGTTCAATCTTCTCAAAAGAGGTATCGGCAAACTGCTTCTCGGATCAAAGACTGACAACCGTCAGGTGGCAGTGCTTTACAGCCAGCCTTCACTTTTCGCCGCCATGGCAGGAGGTATCGGCATCTCTGAATGGCAGAATACCCAGACCGGATGGAACGCCCTGCTCCGGGATCTGAAGATCGATTTCCGTTTCATCAGCTACGAGCAGCTGGGTAACAGCAAATTCGCCCTTGACAACTTCAAGGTCATCGTGCTGCCCATGGCTCTTGCCATCTCTGAAGCTGAACGCGCCCGTCTGGTGGAATTCGCCCGGAAAGGCGGCACCGTCATCGCCGACATTGCCCCCGGAAGATATGACAACCACGGCAAACGGATCTCCAAAACTGTCATGGATAAACTTTTCCCCGCCAATGCAGGTGCCATTGCCCCCAGAACAGAGGCTCTTTCAAAGAATACCCTCAAAGGTTCATTCCGGATCGCTGAGGAAAAAATCGCTCCTTTGACAGTGGTCAAATGCGGCAAAGGAAAAGGGATCCTGCTCAACATCATGCTCAACAGCTATCAAGCTGTGGCGCTGGGCGGCGTGGGCGGTGAGACTGCCACAGCCAAGAGCGGCAGCGCCCTCTATTGTGACTCCATGCAGAAAACTGTCAAACTGCTTCTTTCACAGGCAGGGATCAAACCTCATGCCGTCGTGACCGACAGCAAAGGTGATCTTGTCCCCTCTGAAAGCGTGTTGAAAAAAGACACCTGCAACACCTATTTCGGACTTCTCAGAGGCAACGGCACCCGGGTACAAGCGGTCAGGATAGATCACAAAAATGCTCCTGTTGTCACGATCGCCCTCCCCGTTTCAGGAGTGATCTATGATGTGCGGACCGGCAAGATCCTTGCCAAAGGCAACAGCTTCAAGGTGAAAGCCCCCCACGGCTACGGACAGCTTTTCGCCGTCCTGCCCCATGAGGTCAAAGCCCCTGCGGTGCAAATGCCTTCAACTGTGAAAGCCGGCAATAAGGTCACACTCTCTGTCAAAGCTCAAGGCGCACAAGGTGCCACCGTGTACCGCCTTGAACTCCGTGATCCTGCAGGAAAAGTGAAGCGTATCTACTCAAAGAACACCCGCTTTGAGACTCCTCAAGGGAGCTTCACCTTCCAGCTCCCCTTCAACGCGGTCAGCGGTAAATGGCAGGTCACAGTGATCCATGTTGCAAGTCAGCAGAAAACAACGATGCCCCTTACAGTGGTAAAATAAAGGTGTTTTGAAATGTCCAAATATATTCCAATCGATCTGGGCTTTGAACAGTACACAAAACTGGATGACTCTCTCAATGCCAAAGAGTACAGCAAGATCCTTGCTGAAATTTCCAAGCCCCGGTATGCCCCTGTGCCTTTTGCCGAAGCGCTGAAACTCTATGATGAGAACAAACTTGTCCTTAAAGACAAGGTGCGTGTCATCTGGGTCCACGATATAGAGCGTCCTTCTGACAACTGGATCGCCCGCGAAATGGCTGAAATGGAGGCAAGTTTCGGATTCCGCACCAGTTACAACATCCGCATGGTCAGCGCCGCAACCCAGGAGCTGCGGGATGAACTTGACGCCATACTGGCGCTGGGACACGAGATCCAGTATCAGTACGAAGATCTGGTCATGACCGAAGGGGACAAGGTCAAAGGCAGAGAATCATTCCGCAGCAATCTTGCGGCACTGAAAAAATATTTCCCTTCCATCACAGTCTGCTACGCCCACGGCGTTTATAAATCAGGCTTTGACTCCACTGATCTTTTCAAAGAGGAAGGCGTCTGGAAGACGGAACTTCTTCAGGAGTGCGGTATCACCCACCCCTACGGAGAACTCTACCGTTTCTGCGCCAAACTGAAAGAAGAGTTAGGTGACAAATACTACGGCGCCTGTGAAAGCCGCTGTATCGGCGGCGATGAATTTGCCGCCTTTCTGCGGAACACTCAGGAAGGGGGAGTTGCCTACTTCCTCCAGCATCCCACCTGGTGGTACAACCGCTACGACATCGGTCGCATCAAAGAAGCCATCCGCAGCGGCGTATTCTTCTGAGATCACAGCTCAAATCAGCAATTCCAAAGGCTGAAGTGCACCCCAAAAGCTGAACACAACTTTTGGGGTGTGTTTTTTTGAAAGCCGCTCCGGATCGCCATTGGTCATACCGGGGATAGACTTGATCTCATAATATCCGTTTTTTGCCTTTTTATGGAATAAAACAATTGAAAATACTGTCTGGACGGTGTATATTACGGAAACAGGAGAGTTTGTGATAATGAAAGATATTACCAGCAGCGTTTACAACTTTGAAAATCTGATACAGGGTAATTTCCTGTATGTGGATAAGACGGAATACATTTGGCAGTTGGTCAGACCCGCCAAGGAGATGTATTTTCTTTCCCGTCCCCGTCGCTTCGGAAAATCTCTTACCCTGTCTACTTTGAAGGCTGTTTTTGAAGGCAAAAAAGAAATTTTTAAAGGGCTTGCCATTTATGATAAGCCATACGATTGGAAAACCTATCCGGTGATCCATTTGGATTTTGCCAACTGCGATATAAAAACTGCTGACGGGCTTGTGGGATATTTGAACGGGCAATTAGCGAACATTGCAGATTTATTCCATTTGCAACTGCGCGGAGAACAGCTGACAGGCCGCTTTGAAAATTTGATCAATGATATTGCTGCCAAAGAAGATGTTGTTATTCTGATTGATGAATATGACAAGCCGATTTTGAATAACATTGCCCGACAGGGAGTCGATGAAATTCTCGCTGTGCTCAAGGGATTTTACAGCAACATCAAAAAGTGTGAAAGCAAACTGCGCTTTGTATTCGTGACCGGAGTCAGTAAGTTCTGCCATGTTTCCTTGTTTTCCGATTTGAACAATCTGACCGACATTACCATGGATGCCCGGTATGCCGTCATGCTCGGATATACACAGGAAGAGTTGGAATCAAATTTCGGCGACCGGCTTTCTGCACTGGCAGGAGAAGAGGATATTGACGCTTACAAGGAAAAAATAAAAGAGTGGTACAATGGGTACCGTTTCCATAAAAATGCACAGACAGTTTATAACCCTGTATCTCTGGCACAGTTCTTTGAAAAAGGCGGAGAATTCAATAACTACTGGTTTTCAACCGGGACTCCTTCTTTTCTGATGGAACTGACCAAAAAAACAGAGTTTGATTTCCGTTCGGTCATCGGCGGGGACTCTGTGCCTGAAATCGCTTTCAGCGCTTTTGAAATCGACAGCATTGATCCCTTGACTCTGCTGCTGCAGACAGGTTATGTCACTATCAAAGATACCGAAGAGCGTTTCGGACAGACATGGTATTATCTGGACTTTCCGAATTTGGAAGTTACCACCGCTTTCAGCGCATATATTTTGAACAGCTACGCCGGTAAGACTCAGACAGAGGGGGTGCGTTTTACGGCAGAGTTTGCCACCAGTCTGCTGAACAACGATCTGAAAAAACTCCGCAAAGCCATGGAAGTTTTCTTTGCCGGAGTCCCTTACGATGTTCACAAAAAGCAGGAATCCACATTTCAGGGGATCTTCTTTTCCCTGTTCCGCTTGCTTGGCGTTTATATAGAAGCTGAATCTACCACCAATGATGGTCGTATCGATGCTGTGGTGCAGACTCCGAAAGCAATCTATATTTTTGAGTTCAAATTGGATAATGATCCCACGGCTCTGGCTCAGATCAGGGAAAAAGAATATTTCAAAAAATACCTGCTTGATAAACGGGAGATCTACATCGTCGGCGTGAATTTTGATACCGTCAAAGGCAATCTTATCGGCTGGGAAGAGGAAAAAGTGGAAAAGTGATTTTCCGATTCATCCGCAAAATAACAAACACCTGCCGTACAGACGGCAAGTGCACATCCTCCCTCAGCAGTTCTTTGCGAATGGCAAACTTTTGAAATCATTTCGATTGTGATTTAATTTCCTGAAAATCCACTTTTTGATAGATTTTAACCCCCTTTTGCCCTTGACTAAAATTGTTTTCCGGTATACATTAGAACACGGAATAAACAATTCACTCAAAAGGAGCCTTGGATCTTATGGAATTTGCCGGATCGCCCGAATTTTCTTCCCTGCTGCAACGATTTCCCCGGGCGGCAATCGAATACGCAGGCGCATTGTCTCCAAAGTCTCCCCTTCCTCCTGCAGAACGCCTTTCCATCGGATGCGAGACCCTTGACCGGGATTACTGGGAGTTCGACCGGGGCTTGGAGTCCTTGAAAGAGCTTTCCCCCGGTTGGGCACGGATCCAATCCGGATGGGACAAATGCGAAAAAACACCCGGAGTCTACGACTTTGAGTGGCTGGATCATATTGTGGAAAGCCTTTGTGCCCTCCATATCCGTCCCTGGATGTGTGTCTGTTTCGGCAACAAAGCCTACTATGGCGAAGACACCTATATCCGCAAATGCCCCATCACATTCAACGCTGAGATCACTGGTGCCTGGGAGCGTTACCTTGAAACTCTGGCGTCCCGTTACAAAGGTAAGGTCAGTCACTTTGAGATCTGGAACGAACCCGATCTTTGCTGGGGCATCGGGAAGCTGGAAAATATACAGCTTTACACGGAGTTCGTCAAATGTTCCGCCGCTGCCTTGCGCAAGGGCAACAGGAACGCATTTATCCTGGGAGGCGCTTTTGCCTGCGGTCCCCGCAATACCACACGCCACCACGGATATGCTCTGGCAGACCAATTTTTCAAAAACGGTGCGGGAACATGTATAAACGCCTACAGCTACCATTCTTACGATGTATTCCCTGAACTTGTTCAAGCACCTGAGCTTGCCGCCATGAAACGGGTTTTCAAGCGGTACGGCGTGGAAAATATGCCCCTGTGGCAGGGAGAAGGCGGATGCCCTGCGGCGTGGCAAAAGGACAACGCACTTTCCAAACACCCCTGGAACGATGTAAAACAGGCGCGTCATCTGCTGCGGAACATGCTCTGCGACCTGCGCAACGGCGCTGAGGTAAGTTCATATTTCATGCTTTCGGACTTTACCTACAAATACGCTGACGGCACCTTGGGGCCCTGCCATTACGGGCTTCTGTCGCACCCGGATTACCGCAGGCGCCCTTCATTTTACGCCTATAAGAGTCTGTGTGAACTTTTTAACGGCAGAGTGGAACTGGATGAGGAAAATCTTTTTTCACTCCATAAAACCGATGATCAGCGGCAGATGATCTCCATTGAGGACAGTGCCGGTGTAGATGCTCAGCGGGTCTCCATCCAGCGTTTCACCTTCAAAAACAGGGAATTTCCCCTCTTTGCCTGGTACCGGATCGTGAATCCCCACCGGGGAGAACCTCTCTTTTTGAGCACGGTGCTCTGCGAAGGTCCTCAAGCAGAGATGTTCAAGGATCCTTATCTGCTGGATCCTGTCACCCGTACCCTCTGGCGGTGTGAAAAGGTGCGCCTTGATGAGCAATGGGGGAGCGCCATCGTCAGGATCGACGATCTCCCCACGGGGGATTACCCCCTCTTTCTGGTTCCCGGAGCATTTTTGAAAGAGAACCTTAAAACTCTTTAAAAAGAAGATGTAATTCAGGAAGGAAATTTCCTTTCCTCAAAAATAAACGAAAGAAAAAAGCGAAAAATGAAAAAGTATCTTCTCAATCTTATTCCCGGCGACGGGATCGGTGTGGATGTGATCCGTGAAGGATGCCGTGTCCTTGAGGCTCTGGCTCAGAAGCACGGGGGCGTGAAATTTGAATACAACGACCTCCCCTGGAGCTGTGAATACTATTTGAAACACGGTTCCATGATGCCCGCTGACGGTATGAAGATCCTGCGGGAGTGTGATTCCATACTGTTGGGTGCCGTGGGATTCCCCGGGGTGCCCGATCACATTTCACTGCGTGATCTGCTGCTGCCCATCCGTACCGGATTTGACCAGTATGTGAATATGCGCCCCATCAAACTTCTGCCGGGGCTGAGTTCCCCTTTGAAAAATGAAAAGATCGACTTTGTGGTGATCCGCGAAAACTCCGAAGGGGAGTATTGCGGTAAAGGCTCCACCGACGCCGAAAAGGCAGTGCAGGAGTCCATCTTCACCCGCAAAGGCACTGAAAGGATCATCCGTTACGCTTTTGACTATGCTGTAAAAAACAACTTGACCAAAGTCCTGAGTGCCACCAAATCCAATGCGCTGAATCACTCCATGGTCTTTTGGGACAATATCTTTGCCGAAGTGAAAGAGGATTACAAAAACATCAGTTCTTCACAGATGCACATCGACGCTCTGGCGGGGTATTTCATCATGCACCCGGAGAACCTTGATGTGGTGGTCGCCAGCAATCTTTTCGGAGACATCCTGACCGACCTGGGTTCTGCCATGCTGGGCAGTATCGGTATTTCTCCTTCCGGAAACATCAACCCCGAAGGCAAATACCCCAGCATGTTTGAACCCATACACGGCTCCGCCCCCGATATTGCCGGCAAAGGCATTGCCAATCCCACAGGCACATTCTGGGCGATCGCCATGATGCTTGAGCAGCTGGGCGAACAGGCAATGGCTGATTTGCTTATGGACTCTTTGTGCAAAGTTCTTTTGAATAAAGAGGTCTGCACCCCTGACATCGGCGGCAAGGGCAACACCACCGGCATGAGCGATGCCGTCATCGCAGAGATCCTGAACTGATAACTCTCAGAGTTACTGCTATACAGTCAAAGTGCCGCAGGGGGAAAATCCTGCGGCACTTTGTTTTTTCAGATATGCGCTTTGCCTTTCATGCGCGAGAAATCCGGAAAGATTTCCGATGATTTTTAGGGTAATGGCTCTTACTTTTTATTGCGTTCCACCTCTTCCCAGTTGTCAAGATTTGAAAAGACGGTGTTTTCTTCCACAGCAGAAGCCAGATACTCTTTCCGGACCTCCTCTGCCACCTCTTTGGAAGGGGTGATTACTGAAACACACTCAGGCGTTTTACGCCCGATGATGTTTTCAACATAGTAGTAACCGCACTTGGTCATCAGGGGCAAAACCCATCCGGCACAGTGGTCACAGTATTTGGCGCAGGGCTCGGCGTCGCAGTCCAGCACTTTGGAAAGACTGGGACAACGGCTCATGCGGAAATAGAGACGGTCAGGAAGCAGCTTCTGCTCCATTTCGCAGTTTTCCTCGATGCGGATGTGTTCCCAGTAGTCATACATCCCCTTGAGTCCCTCTTTCCTGAACCATTCAAGACAGTGCAGTTCCTGATGACGGCTGATCTGGTCATAGTATGGACGCAGCGCATTGCGTTCATCAAGAAACTTGAAAACTTCATTGTAAAAGCGAACAAAATGGTCGCTGGGTATCATTTTTTCTCCTCCTTCTGCTGTAAAGAGATGCGGTATGCACGATTTTTTTCCACAGCTTCAAACTCATGCAAATTGCTGAAAATATACTTGAATCCCTGCCGTTCTGCTTCATTGCGGATCTTTTCGATCTCTTCACGGTATTCGGAGCACGCTCCGAAACACTCAGGTATATCCAGTGCACGCTGATACTTGATGTAATAAAATCCGCACTTGGTCATCAATGGGCTGACCCATCCGGGGCAGTGAAGACAATATTTTTCACATGCCCCGGCATCGTTGTCCAGAACTTTGGTCAGACTGGGACATTTCTTCATGTGGGTGTAACGCACCCTGCCCTCGATACAGGAATTCAGGATGCAGTTTTCCTCAACACGGATGTGTCCCCAATACTCCTCCATTCCTTCCAGCCCCTTTTTCATAAAGCAGTCGTAACAGTGCAATTCCTGATGGCGGCTGATTTCAAGGTAGTATTTTTCCAGACCGTTTTCTTTGTCAAGGAACTTGAAGACCTCGTTGTAAAACCGCACAAAGTGGTCGCTTGGGATCATTTTCAAGCGTCTTTCGTAAAGGTCTGGATACAGTGCCCTTCACCGATGACCTGAACTTCAGAATGCCACGGAGAGCCTTCACACATGCCTGCATTGACTTCGCTGGTCTGCAAACAGACATGAGCTGAAGGCTCCAGCCCCAGTTTCCGCAAATGGCGGATGGCGGGGCATTCAAAAACCTCAAGCACGATCCTGTTTTCCTCAACGGTCAGCTGGTATTTGCCTTTTTCGCGGAAATAGAACCAGTTCAAATGCTCCAGCAGCTCAGAAGCATCACCTTTAAGCAATTTTTCATGGATGGACTTGTAAACCTCTCTTCCGGTCTTGCGCAAGATCCCTTTGAGGGCTTCAACGCCATAATTGTCTGCGATGTAATTGAGCGTGGTATTGGTGGTTCCGTGAAAATCCAGATGGAGTTCATTGTCTTCCTGATAACGCAGCATATCAGTCAAGCTCCGCTTTGAATTCAGCGATACACTTTTCGACCCGTGCCATGGCTTCGGGGGTAAGGCTTGACATTTCCTGAGCGATGGTATAGGCGCTTTCGCAAAGTCCCATCTTCATAAGGGCATACTTCTGACCGTTCCAGACATTGGCAAGGTCGATGCCGTAAACGCCGTGGAAGATCCGGATAAAGACATTCTGCAGACGGACCGCCTCTTTGTAATCCTCACGGTCTACGGCGCGGGCGATATCGACCATGGTCTTGGAACAGAGCGCCCCCATGCCGCAGACCATACCGTCCATACCGGCGATCAAGGCTTCATCGACTGCCCACTCCTGACCTTCCATGAGCAGAGTTTTGAATCCCTTATCCTGTTTCATCAGGAGCATTTCACGACGGAGCCACATGTTGGAGGAGGAGTTCTTGATCCCTTTGAGATTCGGGTGCGCCATAATGGTAGCAAAGTCGTCAAGAGAGAAATTGATGTTGTTGTTGGGGGGGCAATAGTAGAAATAAACAGGGCGGTCCGCCTTGTCAAGAACGGTCAGCACAGATTTGACAGGATCCAGAGAAGAGGTGCGGCCAGGCAGCATAAATACATAGCTGTCAAACTTGTACTGGCTGTACCGCTTCATATTTTCCAGAGAAAGGGGGAGACTTGTGGCATTGATACCCACAAGCAGATCGATTTTTCCTTCGGTCAATTTGGCTGATTCGGCGACGAACTCCTCTTTGAAGTTGTCAGAAAAACTTCCCCACTCCCCCATGGACCCCAGAATAAAGATGCCGTCCAGACCGTGACGGACATTTCTTTCAAAGATCTTTTTCAGACCGGCTTTGTCCAATGAACCGTCCTGAAGAAGGGGAGTAATGGTTGCAGAAATCACTTTTTTCATTTTTCTACCTCAGTTATGTTGGTTGAGAGTTGCTTTTATATCTTGTTCAAATAGGGGGCAAAGTGTCCCTTCAATGTTTCGTAAAAATCCTGATGGGAACCATGTTCCAGAACATCGCAAAGTTCCCTATGTCCCGGCAGATCCCCCTGAGGAGCGGAAGCGCTCTTCACCGGAGAAAAAGCGGTGCTGATGATCTTGAAAAATTCCCCGGCAAGGCTGTTTCCGCCGATGGTGAAAAGTTTATGGTGAAAGGCGATTTCGTCCTCAACGCCGGGTGAAGTTCCGGACTCCCCAGCCAAACGGCGCAGTTCCCGGATGTCACTTGCGCTTTTGCGTGCTGAGATGAACTCTGCCATTCCCAGTTCCATGAAGATCCTGATTTCCATAAACTCCCGGCACTCCTCCCTTGAAAAAAGCCGTGCCTGAGCGATCTTGCTGACACCTGCAAAGGCGTTGGGGCGTTTGAGCACCATTCCCCGGTGCTTGCGGGGTTCGAGGATCCCGAAAGTCTTCAGTCCCGCAAGTCCTTCCCGGATGACCTGACGGCTCACATTGAATTCACTGGCAAGTTCCATTTCTTTGGGCAGCGCATCGCCGGGAGAAAGTTTTTCACTGCGGATATAATCCAGAAGCGTATTTTCAAAGGACTCTGCCAATGTCTGTTTTTTTATATTTACAGAAAGCTCCACCTTTTTCGACTCCATGTTTCATTAATACATTCGGAATATGTCATACATAATAAAATACATCTTGAAGTCCATCAAATCAAGTCACAGATCAAAAATTTTTCTTTTTTCACGCTCCCGGGAGAAAACCACTCTTAAATGACCTGATATTGCCCTGATTCAAACTTGAAAAAGTATCATATCCATGCTATTTTATAGATATGGAGTAAAAAAACAAGTCATGGCAAAAGTTAAAATAAAACCCGGACTCCCGGAACAGGAGTCAGAAGAAAAACGCCTCGCGGGCCGCAAAGCCTGGCGGGCAGTTGCTGTTTTGGGGATTTTCATTCTGATCACCTCGTGTTTTGTCCTCCTGTTTTTCCTGATGCGCAAGGCATTTTTCAGCGAAAACCCCCACTTCAAGCTCAGCAAGTTGGAAATCATCAACGGTTCATACTGGAAAAATAAAGAAAAGCTCCTCTCTGCCCGTACCGGCGTTTACCCGGGTGACAATGTATTCAACATCAACTATTTCAATCTCCGGAAAAAAATTGAGCAGATCCCCGGCATTGAGAAGGCGGAAGTTGTCCGGATCCTTCCGGATAAACTGCAAATCAAGATCGTTGAGCGGATCCCCCGTGCTGTTCTTTACAGTCCCGGCGGTACACTTGTCGTGGATGAAAAAGGAGTTATCATTCCCCGGCATGAATCGGCAGTCCACGGTCCCCTTCCCGTTATCACCCAGACTCCCGGCAGCGGAATGCTCCGCCCCGGCGACAAAGTTGATTCGCTGCTGCCTTCCATTGATCTGATCATGGTAACGCTCAGAAATTATCCTGACATTTCCATTGAATGTATTCAGCCTGAGGGAGAGGAAAGTTTGAAATTTTACATGCGTTACAGACGCGGGAAAGGCTATTGGGTCATTATTCCCCTTAAAAATCGCGGTTTGCCTTATCTTTTGAGTGCTTTGCAGACCTCCATCATCCAGGCGCACTGGAAACGGCTTGATGTGTTTTCTTTCAACTTGCTTTATGACGGACAGGTCGCTCTGAAGATAGTACAAAAACCTTAATTTCAAGGAGCAGCAGTTCTTATGGATTTTTACGAAGTTGTCAGAAACCGCAGAAGTATCCGCAGTTTCCAAAGTACCCCCGTTCCGGATGAAGCGGCACGCCGGATCGCCGCCGCCATCAATGCCGCTCCTTCAGCGTGTAATCTGCAGCCGGTTTCTTTCAAATTCATCCGCAACGCAGATTTGAAGGCGCGTCTGGCTGCTTGCTGCCGACAGGAGTTCCCCGCAGAAGCCCCTGTCATACTGGCTGCAATATGCAACGGGGAAAAATCCTGGAAACGGGGAGACGGTTTCGACAGTGCCGACACCGACATGGCGATCGCCATGGAACACGCCATACTTGCGGCGACAGCCGAAGGATTGGGCAGCTGCTGGGTCTGTGCCTTTGACAGCGTCAAAGCAGCCGAAGTACTTGGTGTTGAAGCCCCCTGCCGGGTCGCAGCGCTTTGTCCCCTGGGGTATCCTGCGGCACCGCCCCGGGAATTTATCAGAAAAGAAGAATCCCAAATCTTTGAGGTCATAGATTGAAGAAAAATTTCACACCTTTTTCCGCCGGTAATGAGGGGTGGCAGTTCAAAGCCTTCCCCGCCGGTAAAACAGTTTTGGAAATTTCCAACCAATCCCGTTCGCTGCTCCGGATCAACCGGGGGGAATTTGCCGGATTTTCGGAAGTTTCCGCTTTGCCGGAGATATTCCGGCTCCATCAGTCCGAAGACGGCTTTTCCCTCTCTCTCGAAACCCGCAGTGTCATTCCTTTCGGTTCAGAGTTTCAGGTGGAGCGTGATGTAGTCATCACCAACGGCTGTGCCTCCATGACCACATCGGTGGCGGCGTGCAACCGGGGAGAGGTGGGAAACATCACTCTTGAAACCATTGAATTTCCCGGTCCCTGGGCAAAGATCAGCTACTGGATCTGGGGTGAAGAGAAAATGCACTGCTGCAAATACAGGGAGAATGCTGAATTTTACACCGGTTCTGAGCTTCCCTGGTATATCCAGGTGGAATACCGGGGGGGCACCAAAGCTGAATTCATCACCGGCAGCGACATCTGGCGTCACCGGGCGACGGCGAAGATGGAAGGAGTCACATCATCCTTCCGCATCGCCGATAATGACGGTACACTGGTCCTTGAACGGGCTGTTCTGATCTACGACAAAGAAACCGTGGTCGAAAAGCGCCCCTGGCAGTTTGAATCTCTCTTTGCCTGGAGTGTCCCCCGCGGTGCAGAAATTTCAGATCCTGCCTCCCTCCCCGTTCCCGGCTGTCTTGCTTCACGGAAAACACAGCGCACTTTGCGCCAGAGCATCCGGAAAGCGGAAAGTTCTCTGCAGCTGACAGAGTACACCCCGAAACTGTGCATGGAGTCCGCCCACCTTGACCGCTCCGGCAAAAAAGAGCTGGAACACATCGACCTTCAGGATCTCTTCCAGCTTTACTGCTGGGGCAACCGTCAACTTTCCAGGAAAGGTATGAGTCTGACCGTTGCCCCCTCTTCAAATGAACTGCTCCCCCATTCCCTGATCCTGGAGCATCTTACTACAGCTCCGGAAGCTGTTGCTCCGGATGAGGAAGAATAATTTTACCGTAAATTTTAAGGATAACAAAACATTATGAACTGTCAGAAATTCAACGTTCCCGGCGTGAGCTTTTCAAAGCTTGATTCAGGATTGGAAATCGTTTCCATCACCAACAAGTACGCCTCAGCCAAAATCACCACCAACGGCGCTCATATCTTTGAATACATCCCCGCCGGAGAAAAAAATCTTCTCTGGGTCAGTAAAAAAGCCTTTTTCGCCCCCGGCAAGCCCATCCGGGGCGGCGTGCCCGTCTGCTGGCCCTGGTTCGGCGCAAGTTTCGTTGAGGGGCGTCCCGGTCACGGTTTCGTCCGTGTCGAGGAGTGGGCGATCAGTGAGATCTCCGAACTCCCCTCCGGCGCCACCAAGCTGGTTTTTACTCTTGACTCTGAGATGAAACAGTTTGCCATGTCCGATTTTCCCTTTACCGTCAACATGATCTTTACAGTGGGCAAACAGCTTGAAATGACCCTTGTCATGGTGAATAAAGGCAAAGAGCCTGTCAAGATCGGATGTGCGCTCCACACCTACTTTGCCATCTCTGACATCAACAAGATCGTTGTCTCCGGGCTGGATCAGTGCAGTTTCTTCGACTACAAGCAGGGCGCTGCCAAATTTGAAGGCAACGTGCAGCAGGGAGATATCAAAGTCACCTCTGAGATCGACAATGTTTACTTCCCCGCTTCAGGCTCCACCGAAATCGTGGATCCGGGCTGGGGACGCATCATCACCATTGAGAAATCCGGTTCCGACTCAACTGTGGTCTGGAATCCCTGGGTCGAAAAGGCAACTACCATGGCAGATTACTCCCCTGAAGAGTACACAGAAATGATCTGCGTTGAAAGTGCCAACGCCAAGTGCGACCCCAGAATCCTTCTGCCCGGTGTGCCCCACCAGATCAGCCAGAAGATCGGTCTTAAATAATTTCCGGGAGTGTATTGATCCATGAGTTTCCGCCCCTGTATTGATCTGCATGACGGCAAAGTCAAGCAGATCGTCGGCTCCACCCTTGATACCGGCGTGCTGAAAACGAATTTCGTTTCAGAGAAAACGCCGGAGTATTACGCAGAACTCTACCGCAGAGACAACCTCCCCGGCGGACATATCATCATGCTGGGGGGAGGATGCGAAGATGCCGCATGTGCCGCACTCAAGGCGTGGCAGGGGCATTTGCAGATCGGCGGGGGGATCACCCCTGCCAACGCTGCAAAGTGGATCGATGCCGGAGCCGATAAAGTCATCGTCACCAGCTGGTGTTTTCAGGAAGGGAAATTTTCCCCGGAAAAGTTGGAACAGCTTCTGGCAGAGGTGGGCAAAGAACACCTTGTCCTTGATCTTTCCTGCCGCAGACGGGGCGGGGACTACTTTGTCGCCGCCGACCGTTGGCGTACCTATACTGATCTCAAGGTCAACAAAGAGACCCTTGAAATGCTGGGAGAAAGCGCTGCGGAGTTCCTCATCCACGCTGTCGATGTGGAGGGGAAACAAGCCGGGATCGACACAGATCTCCTTGAGATCCTCAGCAATGAATCCCCTATTGAATGTGTCTACGCAGGCGGCATCCGCACCCTTGAAGATGTGGCTCTTATCGAAAAGGCAGGCTCAGGCAGAGTCCACTACACCATCGGCTCTGCACTGGATATTTTCGGAGGGTCCCTTTCCTACGACCAGGTGGTCGCCCACAACAAAGGCAGATAAAAGATGCAGGATTTTCTCATCGACATATCGTCCATCAATTTTCATACCCCGGAAAAAGAGCAGCTTCTTGAAGCCTTTCAAAGAAAAGCTGACCTACTGGGGATCAATATGGGGGTGCAGCTCCACAATGATGAAAATGAGGAAACCATCGAATTCCTGCACCGGCATAATGTGCCCCTGAGCGGACACTCTCCCCTCCTTGAAAAGTACAACTGGAACTTTGCTGCAGAAGATATTTCCCCCGTTTGGGAGGGAGTCGAAAACAATGTGAAACTCTTTGAAAAACTGGGGATCACCCGCAGCTGTTTCCATGGCTTTTACATGAGCGACCTTATGGTTGAGGCTTTCGGACACGGCAAAAGCTACAAAGAGTGCATGGAACCCCATTACCGCGAGGAGCTGACTCTATTCCCCGGCAACTGCCGCAACAGGGATTTTACCCAATGGGATGAATACCTTATGCGGCGGGAAAGAGTGAAGAAAAATCTTCACGAACTCAAGCGCCGTTTTCCCCAGATCCTCTGGGCGATCGAAACGGATTTTCCCGCCTTCGGGGCAGGTTCCATGCTGCCTGAAGGTATGAATTACCTTGACTTCCCCATTTGCATCGACACGGGACACTTCTGGTGCATCTGCCATCTTTTTGATCTCGACTTTCACGCTGAGACTGAAAAGTTCCTCAAGGGCGGCAATGTGGAAATGATCCATCTTCACGCTTCTGTCTGTAATGCCGACACCCCAAAAGAGTCATTCCATGACGGACACAAGATCCTGAGCACTCCCAACACCATGGACCTGCCCCGTTTCGTCAGGAGCTGCGCCCGGTACGGAGTCAGGCACTTTGTCCTTGAGATCTTCGACAGCACCCTTGAAGATCTTGAACTTATCAGTCAATGGCTCAAGGAGACAAATTGAACTTTTGGCGCCGTCATCCTCTTATCATCGTATTCAGCACGGCACTGGTGCTGCGGGGGATGTTTGCCCTTTTTTATCATTGTTCCCCTTTCAGTTACTATCATCTGCTGCCGGGGCTGGATATGGAAACGCTTCTGCGCTTCGGTGAATGGGGAAGAACTGAAAACCACTTCTTTTTCACCCTTCACCGCCTTCAAGTCTTTACCTTCTGGAAACTGAACGGCAATGTACACCCTGTTATGTGGCATGTACTCTTTCAAGCTCTTCTGGGAGCGGCAGGAGCAGCGATGGTTGGGACAGCGGCGTTAAGGCTCACAGGGAAAAAACATCTTGCTCTTCTCTCAGGTGTTGTCTGGGCGCTGAATCCTGTTGAACTCATGTATGAATTCACCACCTTGCAGGATTCTTTGGTCAACTTCGGCATCATCCTGAGCATCTTCGCCTTTCTTGAAGCAAGAAAGCGGTATTTCGCCCCCCTTTTCGCTCTGGGGGCGGGGGCAGCAGCGGGTGTTGCCGCAACGGGCCGCCCCGTTGCCATCGGATTGGTCCTCTGTCTCGGAGTGTGGAATTTGTACTATCTCTGCCACCGTAAGCTCCCGTTGAAACGGATACTCTTTTTCGCCGGGGGAGTGCTGGCGGTCTGGGGAGTCTTTTCAACGGTCAATTTGATCGTCATAAAAAGGTTCAACTGTTTTTTCAATCCTGTTTCCTATGCTGTTGCGGTCAATACGACTCCTGCTTCTGCGTCAGGCGTCCCTGCCCCTGTTTCCAGTGTGCCCCCTCTGGTCAAAACGGTTTTCAAGATGGCTCTGAGGACGCCGCAGCTTCTGAGCCCTGAAGAGATCCCGGAAAATCTGAATATCCATTTTTTAAGAACGAAAATACCTTTTTTCAGGATACCTTTTGAATTTATCCCTCCCTGTGCCGCTGCAGCCATACTCTTTCTGCTTGGGACCGGGCTCTGGAAAAAGAAGGAGGGATTCCTTCTGCTGCCCGTTTTCGCTCTTGCGCTCTTTCTCTGCATAAGAGAGCCCATCGGGCGTTACCGTCTGCTTCTGCTCCCCTGGTTCACGATCCTTGCGGTATGGCTTTTCAATTATCTCGCTCAAAAGAAAAAAGGGGGCGTCATAATTCTAACTCTGGCAATGCTCCTCTTTGGGACATGTTCCCTTCAAGCCCTCCGTCTGCGGGGAGCTGATTTCTTTGCCTGGGGCATGGCTCTTGAAAAAGAAGCAGGGAAAACGACTCCTGAAGCGATGAAAGAATTTAAAACTGCCTTTCTGCTCAAACCCGACACCAATCATGCTGTTTCCCTCATCACCCGTGCCATGACCGCCAATGACCGCACACTTGCACAGGGAACAGCCCAAAGGTGGATGGCAGCGACCGGCAACAGTACACTTTCCTGTTACTACGCAGCACTTGCCGCGTTCCCGGAAATGAACAAAATGGAACACTTCCTTTCACTTGTCAAAGAGAAGGAACTTCCCCCAAAGCTGCGTTTCCGCTATTACTTTATGCGGGGAGATATCAGTTGCCGCAAACGCCGTTTCAATAAAGCGGCAGTTTTCTATAAATCAGCGCTGCAGCTGCCGGAAGGGACTCCGGCACAACGCAGTTATGCAACTCAAATGATCCAAAAAACGGAGAAGAAAAAATGATCGAAGGATACCGCATCGTCGATGTTCATTGTCACCCCATTGATGATGATCTGGAACGCAGCAAGTTTAATGCTTACGGCTCCCCCAACTGCACGAAAGATTTCTTTGCAGATATGCGTGCCGAAGGGGTGGATTTCTGTGTGGGTTCCGTGATCCGCGTTGAATCGGAGCCCGAAAGTTTTGCTCCCTTTGCTGAAACCAACGCTTCCGGATTTGAACTTGAGAAAAAGTACCCGGATTTCTATCAGACCGGGATCCGCATCAATCCCCTTTTTGTCAAAGATTCCATTGCCGAACTGGAAAAATACCGCAAGCAGGGCGTCACCTGGATCGGTGAACTTGTGCCCTATATGAGCGGATACTCTTCCATTTCCTCACCTGAGATCCTTGAGATCTTTGCTGTTGCCCGGGATCTGGGAATGACCGTCAACATCCACAGTCCCCAGACCGATGATCTTGACAATCTGATGAAAAATCTCCCCGACCTCAAGGTGGTGGCAGCTCACCCGGGAGAGAGGAAGCTTGTTCTGGAGCGTACTGAACTCATGAAGCGCCACAAAAATCTGCACCTGGATATTTCAGGCACAGGGCTTTTCCGCTGGGGTATGCTCCGTTATCTGGTGGAGCAGTGCGGCGCTGACAGACTCCTTTTCGGAACCGACTTTCCCATCTGCAATATTGCCATGCAGATTTACGGAGTTTTGTCCGAAAGGATCTCTGACGAAGCAAAACTTGCCATTTTCTCAGGCAATTACGACCGTCTTTCAGGGCGCAGCTGACAATGCCTGAATTGCCTGAAGTCGAAAATATTTCAAGGGCATTGAAGAAGGCTCTTGTCAACAGAACCATCCTCAAAACAGAAGTTTTTTCCCCGGCACTGCGTACATCTCTTGAACCGCTGCGTCACGCCGATGTGGCAGGAGCGCAGTTCCTTGATGTGCGCCGCCGGGGGCGATATGCTGTTGCTGAGATCACAGGGAACCGTGCATTTCTCATGCACTTCGGCATGTCAGGAGTCGTCCGTGTAGAGCCGGGGAGCGTCCCCCGGCGCAAGCACGAACATATCTTCATCCACCTGGATAACGGCAATATCCTGCGCTTTGAGTGCACACGCCGTTTCAGTATTTTTGAACTTCACGAACTGCCGGAAGGTAAAAAGTTCCCGGCAGTTCTTGACAAGCTGGGGGTGGAACCGCTGGAAGATGATTTCACCCCGGATTTTCTGCACAGTAAAGCCTCAAAGGTCAAAAGCTGCGTCAAAAACTTTATCATGGACAACTTTGTTGTGGTGGGTATCGGCAACATCTACGCCACGGAAACGCTGTTTTGCAGTGGTATAGATCCCCGCCGTGCAGCTTCAACATTGACTTTAGAGGAGTGCAAAAAAATCGTTCATCACTCTAAGATCATATTGGAAAAAGCCATTGAATCAGGAGGCACCACCATTTCTGATTTTCTCAATGTGGACGGCAGTGAAGGAAAATTTGCCGTCAATCTGCAAGTCTACGGCAGAACGGGGGAAAAGTGCTTCAAATGCGGCAGCGGCATAGAAAGTGTTAAACTGGGGGGACGCACCTCTGCCTTCTGTCCCCGCTGCCAGAAATAAAACAGCTTTTCCCGCAATAACAAAACACAAGAGGCAAGTACCGGTTCCTCATTTTATTGGTGCGCCGATGCGGCGTGACTAAAGGCTTAAAAAGGGGGCTACGGCAAAAACTGCCGCAGCCCCCTTTGTGTGTTGTTAAGATCAGGAGATCTTCAAGGCAAGAGTGCCGTTGTTGTTTTCAAGCGTGTACCGCTTGTCGTTGTAATCAAGGTACTCACCCACAGCGAGAGAACCGCAGTCGTTGCCGTCGCCGATGTAGAGGGTGACTCTTTCACCGAAATCAGAGGCGTCACCTGCCAGATCATAGGTGCCGAGGGCCTGATCCAAGCCGACTTCCATGGAGTAGCGGATCACGGAATAGAAGTTCCCGATATCGTCAAGGATCGCTCCCTGATCGGCGGTCCGGTCGTCGAGCTCAAAGTTGACATAAGCGCCCAAGCCATTGACGCCGCCTGAGGTGATGACGGTTCCTTCAAAGTTGTTCCAGCCGGTCATGATGGCGCCTTCGTAGAAGGTCATGGTACCGGTGTTGTCAAGTTCGGTGCTGTAGACGCATCCGCCGTAGCCGATACCCAGATTGGCGCCGCTGGTGATTTCAGTGGTGAAAGCGGTGGCACCGTTGTAGATGTGG
>JAZODE010000060.1:0-7396 GCA_045596885.1 Victivallaceae bacterium | reverse complement strand
GTCAAAGCGCCCTCGCTTCGATCTGTTAAAGGGAGCGTTTTCGGCTGTTACCTTACAGGTAGCAACCTCAAACTACCCTTTACAGCTCTTTGCGAATGGCATCTTTGCCATTTTTTGAATGACTTTTGAAATTACCTCCTTCAACAAACAACTCGCTATTTTCAGGAGATATTTCAGCTATGGCAAACTCAACACTCCTTTTCAAAGTCGGAATGGTGACAGATACACATATCAACCATACTCCGGGCAGCTGCAAAAAGCTGAAGGCGGCATTAAAGCTTTTTGCAGCCGAAAAGGTGGATATAATGATCAACTGCGGAGATATTGCCAATCACCACAACCTTGAAGCGTACAAACTTTACCGCCGTCTCATCAATGAAGTTTACGCTTCAGCAGAAAAGAAGCCGAAGGAAATTTTTATCAGCGCCTATCACGACTGGACCAAACCTCCGGAAGCTGAAAGCTCCTTTGCCTCAATGAAAGAGGCTCTGCAAGTTCCTCACAACATGCAGGACAAACTGACATTCAAAGGGTACAACTTTCTCATTATCCCCCAGAATATCACCATGGAAAATCTGGAATCAGCCATTGCCGCAGCGGTGGCTGAAACTCCGGAGAAGCCAGTGTTCGTCATCGACCACATCCCCCCCTACGGGATCTTCCACAACGGCAAGCTCTGGGGCGACCAGCGCCGCTTTGATGTGATGAAAAAATTCCCCTCCGCCATCCATATTTCAGGGCACATCCACGCTTCACTTTTTGATGAGTCCAACATCTGGCAGGGGGATTTCACCGCCGTCAACCTGGGCGGCCTTGCCAACTGGGGCGGAGACTTTGCCGGAGCGCCCTCCAAATCAAAACCGGCTGGTGAAGCGGTGATCATGGAAGTTTTCAAAGAAAAGCTCCTCTTCCGCCGTATTTCCGTTGTCAACAAAAAAGAGTATGCCCCGGACTCCCCGTGGAGTATACCTCTCCCCTTTGATGCGGCGACAGCACCTTATAACAGTGCAAGACGCAAAGCAGCTTCCCCCGTGTCTGCTTTTTCGCCCCGGGCAAAAATAAAACTGACCACAGAGGGCAAAAAGTTTGAACTCTTGAAGATCCGTTTCCCTGAAGCTGCGCCAGAGGTTTTCAAATACAAAGTCCGGATCTGTCAGAAAAATGCAGATGGGACTTTTGAAGAGCGTGCCGTAACTGAAACGCCGGGCAACTTTTATAAAGCCGCCTCATACAGAAAATCTCCTGTTGAACTCTCTCTGCCAGCCCTTTACTTTGAGAAGGGGAAAAATTACATGATCTCTGTTATTCCGGTCAATTTCTACGAAAAAGAGGGAACTCCCCTCTCGACCTTGTGGAAAGCCCCTGCCCCCGCAGAGTCAAAACTTATTTTTGAATCCGGAGATCCTATGAAAGAACTTTCATTCTTTGCAGAGGCAGAAGGTGAAACAAAGGTGAAGAAAGAGGGGGAATTCTACACGCCTGAGTCTTACAGCGCCCGCCTTGAATTTCCTGAAAATGTATTGGCGGCATATCCACCTGAAACAAAAGTGCGTATGGTGGTCGATCTTCACACCATTCAGGAATCAGACGACACCCTTCCGGCTTTCATGACGGTGGCGAATCCAGCTCCGCTGGCAAACCTGTCCGGGCGCATTTTCACTGCCGCTGGAGATGTCCGCAGCCGTTATGCAGCGGAATTCCCTGTCAAAGCGGGAATGCGCTACGCCCTGCTGCTGCGCTCATGTACCAATATCAAAATCAGATTTCATCACATAAAACTGGAAATGCTTGAAGATAGCGTAAAAAAGGATGTACAAAAATGAGCAGTGACAATATTATGCGTATCGCAGAACGGGTATCATGCGTACTGCCCTCCCCTCCCCGGGCTGTTTTCGACCTTGCTTCAACTCTTGACGATGTGGTGGACCTGACACTGGGGGATCCCGACCTGCCGCCGCCTGAAAATGTCCGGGCTGCCGCCTGCCGTGCCATTATGGAAGGCAAGACCCGATACTCAGCCAATGCCGGGTTGAAAGAGCTCCGCCGTGCCATTGCCGCCGACGCAGAAAAGAATCTGGGGATCTCCGTTGATCCCGACAGCGAGGTCATCGTCACGGTGGGGGCTATGGAGGCAAGTTTTCTTTCCCTTTACACGTTGCTGCAGCCGGGGGATGAAGTGGTCATTCACGCGCCTTTCTGGATCAACTACTCTCAGGTGGTGCGTTCATTGGGAGCAACTCCAGTTTTCGTCTACACCAAGCCGGAAGAGGATTTTCAGCTCACCGCTGAAGCTCTTGAAGCTGTTCTTACACCAAAGACCCGGCTGGTGGTGCTGAACTCCCCCAACAATCCCACCGGCGCCATCATTCCCGATGAGACTTTGAAAAAAATTGCAGCTCTTGCTCAGGAAAGAAACTTTGCCGTACTTTCTGATGAGATCTATGAGTCTTTGATCTATGACGGGAAAACCTCAAAGTCCATCCTCTCCTTCCCCGGCATGAAAGAGCGCTCCATTCTTATCAACGGCATGTCAAAGCGTTTCGCCATGACCGGCTACCGTCTGGGCTGGGCGATCGCCCCTGCCCCGGTCATTGCCCAGATGACCAAGATGCAGGAAAACATCGTTGCCTGTGCACCTCTTCCGGCGCAGTATGCAGGTATCGAAGCCCTGAGCGACAGGACAGATCCAAGTTTCATCCGGGAGGAGTTCCAACACCGCCGGGATGTCTTGTACAACGGCATCAACGCCATTCCGGGGCTGCGCTGCAAGCCCATTCCAGCCACCTTCTACGCCATGGTGGATATCAGCGGTTCAGGACTTGAAGCGGAAAATTTCGTCTACCGGATGCTCCGTGAAGTAAAAGTTGCGACGGTATTCGGACCAGCTTACGGCGGAGAGTGTTACAAAGACTTTATCCGCATTGCTTTCACCATGAAAGAAGCCCGTCTCAAAGTCGCCATTGAAAGAATTGCCGATTTTATGAACAAAATACGGAAATAAAACCTGAAATAACACAAAGGAGATCCAATCATGTCACTCCCCCCACTTGCAATCAACCTTTCCTATCCGGAAAAGGGACCTATGGAAATTTACATCTCTCTGCTGTCTGAGTTGGGTGTCAAACGCGTTTCCCTCAATTCAGTGACCTTGCAGAAAGTTATCACTGACAGTGACTTTGCCGCCGCAGTCGTAAAGTCTGCTGCCGACCACAACATCACCATTTTTGACACCCATGCGCCCCACGGTATCGGGGATTCACTGGGCAATCCCCTCCCCGGTGGAGCAGAAAAATCCACTCAGGTCATGCTTGACTCCCTGCGTGCCACCGCTGAAATCGGCGCCAAAGTGCTGACCATGCACACTGCCCGCACCCGTCTGGTGGACCGTTTCGCCCCGGAATCCGGCGCTATTGAGCGTGCCGATCTGGATGGCGCCGTGGAGCGTTCTCTGCGCCAGCTGGATGTCCTTCTCCCTGAAGCGGAGAAACTGGGAGTTGTCATTGCTCTGGAAAATCTCTTTCTCCCCTCAAGCACAGCCGCGCACCTCATGCGTATCATGGAAAAGGCACGCTGTGCCAACCTGGGATTCTGCTATGACTCAGGACACGCTCTCATTGTGGAAAAAATTCCCGGCAAAACTCCTGACCAGATCGCCGAATGGATCGCCATCGGCTGGGATGACAGCACTATGGATTTCCAGGATGACCAGCTTGATATCATGCTCAACGATGTTGTGACCACCCATTTCCACGACAATGACGGCAGAGGCGACTTGCACCAGCTCCCCGGCAACGGCGTGGCAGACTGGAAGCGGATCGCTGAACGGATCAACCGTGCCCCCAGACTGCTCTCAGTTCAGAGCGAAGTAGGCGCCAAAGCCCTCAGTGCCGACTGGAAAGAATCTGTGCGCAAATTCAAAGAAGCAGGATTTTCCATCAACTGAAGCTTAAAAAGCAGAAGGCTGCTGCCGCTCCTTTGAAAAGGTGCAGAACAGCAGCCTTTTTTATTGATTTTTTACTTTCTCTTACTCGCCATGATCTTTTTATACTGGGAAGAAAAATAAGGCTGACGCATGATTTTGCTGATAACTCCCATGTAACAGGGGATCAGCAGCGCCGACAGTATGGCAGCGGCAACAAAAACACCGCGGACACCGGAAAGCCAGATGGCGCCCCCCGCAAAGACCGTTGAAAGCATGATCCCGGCACTGTTGGCAGTGGTTGAAAATCCGAAGACCTTGCCTCTTTTGCGTTTCGGAGTCGCCGCAGAAAGAAGCTTCTGCAGCACTGAATAGATGCCCCCCGCTGCCAGATACATGAGGGTACGGCTGATACCGAAGACCCACAAATTGGTGGCAAAAGCCTGTATAAATATGGTGATCACCGTTACGGCAAACACTGGAACAAGTATGTACAAAGGCTTGATTCTGTCAGAAAGGTACCCCGTGATCATGCCTGAAAGCAAAGCTCCGACTGCAACAAAAGCGCTGATGATACCTGTCCAATATGCCGCCTCTTCGCTTCCTGTGATCAATTCTATCTGCATGGCAAGATAGGGGACTTCAAAGTAACGGACAAATCCCGTCAGGAACATCAACCCCAACATCATCCACACGGCAGTAGTAAATTCAGGCATCCAACCGCCCAGACCGGTTTTGACATGTTTGGCAGCTGCTTTCACCACAGGTTTGAAATCTTCATGGGCAAGAAGTACAATGAATCCAGCCAGAAAATACATGGCGCCGCAAGCCATAAAGGTGAATTTGTAACCGTAATAGTGGACCACGATCCCGCCCACCACATTGCCCAGCATGGTGCCGCCCCAGATGGCTGTACTCAGAACACCGAGGGCGAAGCCCTGTTTGTTTTCCGGCGTGTTTTTCACCAGCAAGGTCTGGGATGCCGCCGTCGTTCCGGCACAGGCAGCAGACAAAAAACGCAACAGCACCAGCATCGCACCATTGGGAGCATAAGCCATAAGGGGAAAGATCAGTGCCGTTCCGAAGGTCCCCCGCAAAAGCATGGGCTTCACCCCGAAACGGTCAGAAAGAGCTCCCCAGATAGGACAAAATAAAGCATAGCCGAAAGTTCCGAAAAAATAGAAAGCAGACATCCAGAGTCCCCGGGTCCTTTCGTCGGCATATCCGAGGACATCTTTCAAAAAGAGGGGAATGAAAGGCATCACTGCCGCAAATCCAGCCAGCACCAGAAGTTGGGAACTCCACATTAAAAAGAGGTTCCACTTCCAATGTCTGTTGGTATCTTCAATGATATTCATTTCAACGCTTTTTTTTCCCTCAAATTTGAGTGAATTTGATTTTCCAGGCAGCACAGTTTTCTCTGCGGCAGCTCAAATTGATCTGCCAGAGATCGCCCCATACGGAGTTGATTTTCTGATCCGCCCAGTCAACCTTGACGACAGTTGCAAGATCAATACCTTCACAGCTCAGCTTGATGTCATTGAGCAGAAGGCTGTTTGTTCCAATTTCACCGGGCTCAACCGGGGTATAGAAGGAAATACAAATTTCCTTCTCCCCTTCAAAACGGGCTTCTTCCATCAGCTCTGCCACACCCTTGGTGCGATCAAAATCAATTTTACGGATGTAAGAAGAAACTTTATTCTCTGGCAAAAATGCTCCTGTGAGATCACACACAAGTGTATCTCCCTGACAATCAAGTTTCACAGCATATTCAAGACCGATCCCCTGAGGCATATCGTCAAACCGGGCGCCGTTGTGCCCTGTGGCATTCAAATTCCACAAGGTGTAACGCTGCCCTGAGAAACAGGTCCTGCTATAGATGCCCCGTCCCACATCGATAATAACGGGGCAATTTTTGTTGAACAATGAAAAATGCCCCAGATCCATGTGATTGTGGCTCTGTTTGTTGTGTCCGCCTTTGAGACAGCAGACCATACCGTTTCCGGGATTTTCCGGGAACTGCCTTGCGATCCAGATTTGAAGATCGGGCCAGAAATCCACGGCATTGTATACTCTGGGCACGCCGGAAGACAAATCCTCTGTAAGGTCAGCAATGGTGTCAAAAATGCTGCCAGTATTTCTGTTGCCGAACCTGAAATCCTTCTGGTCAGGTTCAGGCAGAGCAACAGCGGCAGCGATCATCTGGGGACAGTTGACCATTCTGCCATATTTGGCGAAACATCCCCGGGGGAGCTTCAAAAAGCAGGATTCCGCGTCAGAAAAGCCCATAAACCATTTGCCGCTGAGATTCATGCGGGGGATAAACTCCACCATTCTTCTGATTTTGGGATCTTCAAGCCACGACTCCATGCCCCCCAGACGACGCTGGAGCACATCGATCCCGTTCATCAGCATCCCCACGGCAACGACCCAATAACAAGGACCTTCGTTGCATCCGCCGTCTTCGGGATAATGGTCTGTAAAACTTTTCATGGGAACCATGTGTTTGGCAAGAAATGCGGCAAGGCGTTCCTTATCATCCTGCCAAACTTCTATGGCGGCGGCGTTGACAGAGTAGCAGCACCAGACGCTCCAGTTGTTTTTTCCCTCGTACCACCAGAAGATCTCTTTTTCGCAAACTTCCAAAACTCTGCGTGTCACTTCAAACCGGATCCGTCTGACAAGAGCGCAATACTCTTTTTCCAGTTCGGGTCCGAGAAGCTGCAGCACATCGGTCAGGACTTTGGCAGTTTCAGCGGCAAACAGATCCACCACCCACTCCTCCGGTCCGGGGAGCGCTTCAGTCAGGTGCTGATGAGCGGGCAGACACCACACAGGTTCAGAAACGATCTGCCAGAGCATTTCTGCCACATCGTCAAGAAAGCGCCCCTTATATTCAACACACTCCCCCAGAACCAAATCCGTCAGTTGATGGCGGCGGCGGAAATAAGGTGTTTCAAAGTCGATTCTGTTACCTTCACGGAAATATTTCATATAGTCCTTTGCTTTCAGGCAAGGGATCTCTGCAGTTTGTGCAGTTTCAGCAAGGTCAAGCAAAACACTTTTTTTATCTTCAGGCAAGTGCTCCCAAAAGGCTCTTTCTGAAGCTCGTGGAAAGTCATAAACTCTTTCTTTTTCATTCAAACGGCGCAGTATTTCTTCTGCTGTCATCACTTCCGGCATATTTACAGTACTCCTCTGTTAAAGCAAACAAGATGTATGGCATTTACTATACCATAAAATCAGGAATATTTCAAACACTATAAGATAAAAATGTTGTAAAAAACGCCCTCCTTCGGGTGGGGCGTTCAGAAGAAGAGGTAATTTCAAAAGTCATTCAAAAAATGGCAAAGATGCCATTCGCAAAGAGCTGTAAAGGGTAGTTTGAGGTTGCTACCTGTAAGGTAACAGGCGCTTGTCCCGCCGTAGCTTTATGCGAAGGCGGAAAAACGCTCCCTTTATCAGATCGAAGCGAGG
>JAZODE010000059.1:0-20954 GCA_045596885.1 Victivallaceae bacterium | reverse complement strand
TGTCAAAGCGCCCTCGCTTCGATCTGATAAAGGGAGCGTTTTCGGCTGTTACCTTGCAGGTAGCAGCCTCAAACTACCCTTTACAGCTCTTTGCGAATGACATCTTTGCCATTTTTTGAATGACTTTTGAAATTACCTCTTTCCTGCAATTTTTCCAGCAGGTAATCGATCCAGCTGTCAAATCCCTCCTTTGTTTTGGACGATATCCGCATGAATTGCACATCCGGATTGACCTGTTTTATGTTTTTTGAGCTTAAATCAAAGTTCCATTCCAACACCTTTTCCAAATCACATTTTGTGAAAAGCACCAGCTCTGCGGCAGCAAAAAGTGCGGGATATTTCAATGGTTTTTCCTCCCCTTCCGGAGTTGAAAGAAGGGCGATTTTAGCGTTTTCACCCAGATCAAAAGCCACAGGACAGACCAGATTGCCCACGTTTTCAATAAAGAGGATCCGGGTGTTTTCGGGAACGGCTTCTTTCAGGACCTTTTGGATCCTTGCTGCATCAAGGTGGCAGCTGGAATGGGTTTCTATCTGAGTGACGGCGGCATTGGTGCTCTGCATACGCTCGGCATCAAAGGAGCCGTATTGATCCCCCACGATAACGGCGGCGGGGATATGCCGTTTCTCAAGTTCTTTGAGCGTTTCCACCAGCAGAGAGGTTTTTCCGGAACCGGGGGAGGAAATCAGATTGAAAACAAGGATCTTCCTCTCTTTGAACCACTCTCTGTTAGCAGCGGCAATGGCATCATTTGAAGCCAGCACCGCACTGCCGATGGCGACCTCTCTTGACAGCGGTTCGTCATGGGTATGGGTATAACTTTTGCCGTCGGGTCCCACATGGGTATGGGGGACGCCGTGTTCGTGGCTATGGTGATGGGAACCATGTTCATGATGGTGCCCTGAACATCCGCAATCTTTACACATTTTCTATCTCTGCACTTTCCAAAATAAATTCACTGCCGCTTTCCCGGTGCAGAGACTCTCTGTCGCAGGAAGGACATTTTATCTGCCAATTATCAAACTCAAACGCACCGCCGCAGTTACGGCAGGAGTGTTTCACTTTTGCCATGCGGATCTTGAGAACGCATCTTTCAAGTCCGCTTCCCGGGAAGTTGGCAAGAGCCGGTTCCCAGGCGAATTTCAGCGCCTCAGGATCGATCCCCGAAAAGGGACCGATACTCAAATTTGCCGCTGTGATCTTCACCGCGTGTTCTTTCATATATTTTATCAGGCTCTCAGCAAGAGAGGTGGCAATGGCAAGTTCGTGCATTGTTTGTCACCTTTCCCTCAGCATATCCGCGGCAGCTGATCGCCTGAGGGGATCCTGAGCTCTCTCAAAGCACCCCAGCTGTTTTTTATAACGGTTTCACCTCTGGCGCCTGAGGCTTCACCGATGAAGGCGGCATGGGCGGATCCCGGTACTTCTTTCAAAGCTGCGAGACACTCCTCAGCAGCATCCTTTGCGACCACGGCAACGAAACACCCTTCACAGGCAGCAAATCCGGGATCGACTCCCAGCAGCTTTGCCACGGCTGCCGCTTCTGGAGTGACGGGGAGCGCCTCTTCCTCAAGAATGACGCCGCAGGGGGCATTTTCAAAAATCTCTTTCACAATGCCCCAGACGCCCCCCCGGGTGGCGTCACGCATGAATTTGAGCTTCTCCCCGGCTCTTTGGCTGAGGAGCTCAACGGCTTTCCCGAGACAGGCGCAATCGCTTGCCAGAGTGCCGCTTTCAAGACCGTAACGCTCTGCCATGATACTCAATCCGTGTTCTCCGGCAGGACCGCTGACGATGATTTTATCCGAAACTTCTATCCGCTCTGCGCCAAGGGTTATGCCGGGGCGTTTGAAGCCGATACCTGAAGTGTTGATATAGACGCCGTCGCCCGCGCCTTTGGGAACCACTTTGGTGTCCCCCGTGATGATGGAAACGCCGCAGAGATCAGCTGTTTCTTTCATGGAACTGAGGATCTGCCGCAGCTCTTCAATGCTCAACCCCTCTTCAATGATGAGACTGCAGCTCAAGTAACGGGGGATGCCCCCTGCCATGAGTATATCGTTGACTGTTCCTGTGACCGCCAGTTTCCCGATGTCGCCCCCTTTGAAAAAACGGGGGGTAATGACAAAACTGTCACTTGAAAAGACCAGACCTTCCGGCGTGACAGCTCCATCGGGCAGGGGGGCAAGGAGGGGATGGGAAAAGTGCTTGACTATTTCCTCTCTGATCAGATCGTTCTGGAGCGTCCCGCCGCCGCCGTGTGCCATGGTAATGAAATCTTTCATCGCCGCCCCTTTCCGTAGATGAATGCGGCAGCACAGCTGCCTTCGGCACTTGCCATACAGGCGCCCGCAGGATTTTCAGGAGTACACGCCTTACCGAAAAGAGGACAGCTTTCAGGTGTTGCATTGCCTGAAATGACCTCTCCGCAGCGGCAGGAGGGGTTCTCTTTGACTTGTATGGAGTCAAGGGCGTAAAGTTTTGAAGCATCCCAATGGGCGAATTCCTCTTTGAGTACTCTGCCGCTTCCGGGGATCGCCCCCAGCCCCCGCCAAACCCCTGCGGAAAGAGAAAAATAGCGTTCGATCAGTTCCAAAGCCCCTTTGCAGCCTGAATGAGAGACTGCCTGGGGATAGTTGTTGACGAGCTGATCTTTCTTGCCTTCCACAACTGCCTGAAGGAGCAGAAGGAGGCTGTGGAGGATATTTTCAGGATCAAAACCTGAAATGACTCCCGGCACGGGAAGATCGGCAAAGTGTTCAACTCCTGTGACGCTTGCCACATGTCCCGGCAGCAGCAGCGCCGAAAGACGGCAGTTGCCGCAGAGGGATGAAAGTACAGGTTTGATCTCTTTGAAATCTGAAAGAAGGGAAAAGTTTTCGCAGCTTTTTTCTTCCAGTTCAGCCATCAGCGCTGCCGCCGCACTTATGGTGGGGGCAAATCCCACAGCGGCAAAAACCACTTTGAGCTGAGGATTGGCAAGAGCAAATGCCAGAGCATCGGCGGGAGAGTAGACCACTTTCAGATTTTTTTCGCCGGCAAGTGTCCCATCTGTTCCCGGGATCCTCAACAGATCTCCGAAAACAGCGACAGTAACGCCACTCCGGAGCAGAAAACGGATCTTTTCAATGAAAGTTGCTCCCGACACACATACCGGACAACCCGGTCCTGAAATCAGAGTTACATTTTCAGGCAGCAGGGAACGCAAATCGTAGCGGGCTATGGCATGTGTATGGGTTCCGCACACCTCCATGATCCGCAACTCGGTATCGCATGATGCTGTTGCCGCAGCGAGAGCATCACGCCAGAAATCGGCACTTTTCAAATCCACTGCTGTCTTAAAACCTTGACTTTGACCGGGTGTAATTTTTCTTCAATTCTTCCATGACTTCAAGTTGTTCCCGGGCGGCTTCAATATCTACTTTTTCAATGGCATAACCGGCATGTACAAGTACATGATCTCCAATTTGGAGCTTATCAAGCAACCGCCAACTTACTTTGCGGGAAATTCCGTCAAGTTCGGCAATGCACTCTTTGCCGGGAAGCAGCTCTTTTACACACATGGGCCAGGCGATACACATAGATATTTTTTTACCTTAACTTTCTCAATATCACAAAACTTGTATAATTTACACCCCCCTGCTGTAAAATGCAATAGCAAACATACCAAATCCCTGTTTTTTTTAGGGAAATTGTGCTTTGCTTTCAAGAAAAATTGAATGATTTTCAGAAAAAGTTTAACATTGTAATTAAGTATTTTTATATTGATAAAAAAATACTTTTCTCTGCGAATAACAAAGAAAAGTATGTAATATAGAAAATAAAGAGTGTTTCAAGAATACTGTCATTCCAGAAAGACGATCTCCATTTTTCCGGAAATTCCGCAATTTTCATCATCTCTTTCAAATTGGCAGAAGCGATTTGCATAAGAGTTTTTCCATTGGGCGGGTTCCAGTTCCTCTTTGAAACAGCGGAAAAATTCGTTTCCGGCGGAGCTGGCGATACGCAGCTCAAGTTTGTTGATCCCCTTTTTGAGTTGGACTTCAAAGATCCAGGGTGCGGCATAACGCCACGGGGTATCAATGCCGTTGACTTTGAGAAAAGCTGCGTGTTCGATATTTTCAAATACCAGAAGCGCTTTGCCTGCCCGGGGACTTTCGACACAGCTCTGCAAGGTCAGGAATCCGGAAAAGTTTTTGTCGATCTCTCTGTAATTGCCGGAGTCGGGCAGGGGGAGAGAAGAGCTTTCTTTTCTGAAAAATGTGGGACCTTTCAGAGACATCTGCATTTTTTCCACTTTGGTGATCTGCCAGACGGGGGAAATGCGTTCTCTTTTGCCGCACCGGGGCAGAGCGGGGGCGGGAGCGTTTTTGAGCAGTATACGCAGTGTTTCAGGGAACATCGGCACGGACACCGTATTCTTATGGTACTGCACTGGAGCATAAATGGATGAAACAGGATCAGGAGGCAGCAATTCTCCGTAAGGAGCTTCAGACTCAAAGGTAAAAGTTTTTGTTTCATTTGAAGGGTTGAAAACCATCAGGGCTTCCCCTTCCGGGCGCATGACCGGCAAGAGATAACAGCCGGAGTTTCCCGCTTCTCTGACAGCCGCGAATTTTTTGATATCTGCCGGGATCCCATATTCCACTCTGGGGAAATCTTCAAAACCTTTCAAGGGCTTTGAAGAGGGGACGATCAGCAGTTGAGGGCGTTCCTTGCTGCGGAGATCTTTTTCTTCTGCAAAACGGTAAAAGACCCCCGCCTCATCCAGTTTCCGGCAGAGCTCCTCCACATGACGGGCATGGGCAAAGTGTTTTTCAGGAACCTTTTTATCCAGATCGTGTACAGGGTGTTCAATGTGTTCCCACACCCAGACCGCAGGTTTCAGAGCCCCCGTGTCAAAGTTTCCTGCCCATTTCCAGAAACTGTTCAATGCAGGGAAGGAGCTCCACACGGGATTCCTGGGGGAAAAATCGGTGCTGCAGCAGATTTTTCTTTTGCCCCGGTCGCTGTAGAGATAGGGCATGGGGAGGATGCGGTTGATGCCTTTGATCAAAAGTTCGTTTGCCGCATAGCTCATGACCCGGGGGGTGATAAAGTAGGTGTAGACATTGAAGCATTCGCACAAGGCTTCTTTGCGGTTGTTTCTGATGGCGGCAGAAGAGGCGAACCGGGCAAACGTGCCGTGGCTGCCACGGGGGTAGATCTGGCGCCAGATGGTATCCACGCCGGGGACATGGAACCCGTCAAGGCGGCGGATGAACTCCCCCTGATCCCCGCTGATAAAATATTCATCTTCCCCGTTCAGGTGTCCCTCAAGGTCGATATGGTGTTTTTTGCACCATTTTTCCAGAACTTCGGAGTAGTTTTGGGCAAAGAGTTCAGTACATACAGCAATATATCTTCTCCGTGCCTCCGGAGCTCCGGGCAGATCCCTTGTGCCGTGCCACAAACAATGGAGGATATCTTTTTCAAAAGTGCAGTTATAGCGTTCCTTGAAAAGTTTATCCATACCGGGGGAGTAACGCACCTTGTTTTCCCAGCTCAGACAGCGCCAGAAGGGTTCATCGGTAAAAATGCCCCGGATGGTTTTACCGAATTCACTGCCGAAGTGACGGTAATAAAGCTCATGGGTCATTTCAATAAAGTGCTCAGTGGTCTGTTTCATAAACAAGTCCGGAATATCTGAAAGCTCTTTTGTGATGTTGCCCTTTTCATCTCTGACCATATAGACAGCCCGGTCCTGAGGATATTTTTTGACCAGACGGTCAAGGACTCCTCCTGAGGGCCAACCCCCTTCATCGTAGAGCATGAGGTAAAGTCCAAGGCGTTTGCACTCCTGCAAGGTGTAAGCGGTCAGTTCAAAGTATTTTTTGCCGAGATAAGAGATATTCATCCCCTGAAAAAAGTTCCATTTGTGAAATTCATCAGGCATGGGGTGAAGATAAACAGATTCAAAACCCGCCTCTTTGATACTTTCGAGTTGGCGCCGGATCCCCGGCAAAGTGGGGTCGGCGTTCCAGTACCAGAAGATACCTGTTGAGATCTTTTTTTTGATCATGGATGTGCCCTTGTGTTATTTCAGTTCAAGGAGCAGACATCTGGGATGTTTGTTCTGCACTGTGATTTTCCCGTTGCGTGCCTTGAAAATTTCCCCTGTGAAAAGATCCCGGGCATACTTGCATTTTTTGCCCATATCGACGGTGATTTTTCCGGAGCGGTCGAGCTGCCCTTTCTGGATCAGACTTTCAGGGGGGATATGACCGTCGGCAAAAGAAAAGACCATCATGACTTTGTCATTTTTCCTGACCATAGATCCCGCAGGAGTGTATTTCCGGCATCCGGCTTCTGTGAAGATCTTGTGCCACCAGGCGCTTGAGGTCATGGGGATCCCCGCAAACACACTTTTGGCGCCGCCTTTGAGTTCTTTTTCGGCGGCGGCAACGGTTTTGTCATTGCTGTATCTGGCAAGGACTTTTGCGCTGGCATCGGTGCAGATGATCCGGGGACCGATCTTCATATACCGGTCAAGGGTGGGGGCGATTTCTCTGTTCAGCTGATCTTTGGCTGAAACAGGGAGCACTTTTTTGATGAACTTCAAATCCATGCCGGTAAGTTCGCTCATGGAACGGGAGGAGTATCCGGCAGGAGTGATGAGACCGGGGGCGTAGTTCCACACGGCAGTAACTCCCGGACGACGGAGTTTTTTCAGCAGTGCGGCTTTCTGCTTTGGGGCTATTTCAAAGGAGTTGAGAAAGACGACACAGCGGTAATCGTTTTGTGAGTCAAGATAATCCTCCAGAGCCAGCAGGTCGTAGGCGAATCCGGAAAAGTTCATGGTTTGAAGGGGGAATGTGACCAGCGTATCGGAGAAAGGACGGGTCCTTCCGTAACTGGGGTGTCCCTGTTTCCAAATCTGGTCATGGTCGAGGATCACGGCAATGTCGGCGTTTTTGCGGGGAGGAGCATTGAAAAGCTTTTTCCACACCTTTACACCGGCAGCGATTGGTTCAAGGGTTTCTGCGGTGTTGAAACGGTAACTTGAGGAAAAGGGAACCAGATGGAATCCTGTTCCTGAGAAAAAGCAGTTGGCAATGACCTTGCTCATGGTGGCGCGGGTCTCTTCCGGAGTCTTGCACTGCCACTGTTTTTCACAGGTGTTGTCGTGATGGGGACGGATATCCGCTTCAACGCTTGAAAGTTTTCCGTAACGGTGGAATACACTGTGGTTGTGACGGTGGAGTCCGTCGGTCAGATTGTAGCCTCTGGTGGTAGCGTACATGATATCCACATCGGGAGATCTCAACATCTCTTCAAAGAAAGCGCTGCTGCCTTCAGGGGGATAACCGAGGATGATATACCCTGAGAAACATCCGGCAAGTCTGCCGGGGAGATACTTTTTGATCGCCTTCATCTGGCGGTGGATGTATCCTGAAAACTCTTTGTGGTAACAGGTATAATAGTCCAGTACCCGGCGGTCTTTGGGGTCCCCCGTATCGCGCAGATACATTCCGGAGCCCCAACGGGCGTCGGCATCGGGAACTTGAGCATTATCAAAGGTGACTTTACTGTCTCCCCACGCTTTTTGAAGGGCATTGGCGGTTTTGTATTTGGCTTTGAGGAAAAGACGGAATTTTTCAGTCATTCTCTTACCCACATCGGGCATGGCATGACAACCGGGAGGCATACCGTCTCCGGAGCCCCCATGGGAGTTGATCATGCCCAGAATGCGGTGTCCCCAGGGCTGTTTCACACAGTACTCCCCAAGTTCTTTGATTTTCTGTTCAAAGTAGACTTTGACTTTTTCTGAAGCGTAAGAGGGGGCAGGGGGATTGGCGCTGTAGTTGCCGTAGTGTGTACTTTTGCTTTTGACGGCGTATTTCACCAATTCATCAGGGTTGCGCTTCATCCATGAAGCATCAGGGATCTCCCGGTAGCCGATAAGGATGTAAGCCTCAGGATTTTTTGCAAGGATACGGCGGACAGCAAAGTCCAGATGGGTGAAATCCCCGTTGCAGCTGACGATATCCATGCCCAGCCGCACCAGATGCATCCCCCGTTTTCCGGTTGCGGAAATGAGCTGATCTCTTTCCGGATCTGCAGCATGGTTCACGGTGGCGGTGAAGGGAGGGAGGATCTTGCCGTTGACTTCAACACCGGGGATGTGGTTGCGATAAACGATTTTTGCCTTCACCTTTTTGTTTTCAGCGGCAAGGCGTTTGGCGGGGAATCCGGCAGTCAGGTGGTCTCTGTAGGCGTTGAACTCCTCAGGGGTACAGTAAAGAAGCGGCACATTGCCGTATGTTGCCCAGGGCTTCATCGTCACATCGCCCTGATAGAAAGCGTTTTTCCACTTTGAACTGTCAAAGTCGGGTGTGTTCCATCCTTTCTGGAAAATGCCTGAAGCTTTGAATTCTCTTGCTGTGGAACGCAGGAGCTCCTTTTTGCCAGAGGCGTATTTGATTTCTCCATAGAGCATCAAGCCGTAGCAGTAACGCTTGTCTTTGAAGCGTTCCAGTTCAACGGCAAGGACATTTTTACCCGGTTTCAGCAAATGGGTAAGGTCCAAGCCGTCCCCCTTGACATGACCGAAGGTCCGGGGGAGCTTCTTCCACGGTCTGAGTTCGATTTTTTTGCCGTTGAAGTAATAGGTCTCGCGTTTGTCGGCAAAGGCGTAAAAAAAGGCTTCTTTGACCGGTTCTTTGATGTTTATTTCCCGACGCAGATAGGCTTTAAGGGGGGCATCATTTTTATCCCCCGCCCAGAGCCACCCGGCTTCTGAGAAACGGGGAGCAGCAGCAAGTGTTGAGAGAAAAAGGAGCAGGATTCCGGCGGTAAAAATTATTTTTTTCATTTGTTTGACTCCGGGAAAATATTAGAGACTGTAACTGTTGTGATAACCTTTGAGCCAGAGGCGGCGGCTGATGTAGCCGTGATCGGCGCACCAATCCCCTTTGACGAGGACGCCCACATGTCCGTCCATGTAAGAGACATTCATGGTGCGTCCCACATAGCTGTAACGCCCCAGAGTGTCCTCAGCAAGAGGGTTGGAAACACCGCCGTGGCGGAAAGCAAGATTTCTTCCGGCGGGAGAGGAGCCGATGGTGTACAGATGAGGAGCCTGTTTGCTTGCTCCGTCAAAAATGGCAATGGCTATACCCGGTTTTGTGACAGTGCTCAAACGGCGGTTGGCAAAGGGGGAGCCTGTGGTATTGGTTCCCGCCATGAGTGCGTTGAGAGAGTAATGCCCATGGTAGAACTTGCCTTTCCCCATATCCACTCCCTGACGCAAACCTTCAGAGGGGCACTCAAAGTAGTGCCAGATCACAGGATCGGCTCCGCTCAAGGCGGAGTTTGTTCCTTTGAGGTTCGGGGAGATCATGGAGGCGACAACAGAGGGCCAGGGATAGTTTGAACTGTTGCTGGCATACCCCGGCAGAAGCCACTCTTTATTGTCATTGATGTAGTACTGATAATAACTTGCCAGCTGTTTGATCTTGTTTTTACAGCTGATATCCCGTCCGCGTTCTCTTGCCTGCTGCAGAGCGGGCAGCAGCATGGCGGCAAGAATAGCAATGATAGCGATTACAACAAGCAGCTCGATCAATGTGAAAAGATGATTCTTTTTCATTTGAGACAACTCTCCCTGATTTTCAAAATAAATTCTAAGATCTGCAATGTCAAAACTTGTAAAAAGTATGACTTGGTACTATATTCTTAATATAGCACTGACAAAGTGTTTCTGAAATGTTTATTTTTTCTTAAAACGATGTCAAATCTTGCAAAGGAAGATGTTGATGCAGCTTGCTTACAGAGAAAATCTGCCTCTGGGAAACTGGATGTATAAGCCTGAGATCCAGCTTATCAAGTATAATATTGACTTTCAGGTTGACAAATGGCGTGTGCCCCCAAAGAGAAACAATCCCTTTTTCTACTGTTACTGGAACAAAACCCCCGGCGGGGAGATCCATGTGGGGGAGGAAATTTATCCTCTTGCGCCTGAATATATCATGCTGATCCCGCCGAATCTGGAGCACACTCCTGTTCAGACGGCTCCTTTCAACCACAGTTTCATACATTTCATAGCTCTGCCCCCTTTTGATTCTTTGAGCAGCATAGAGCTTTTCCCGGCGGAAAAGTATAAACACCTTTTCAGAAAGTGCGAGAACGAGTTCAAAACCTCTCTTTCACTTTACAGTTTGATTTTTGAACTGATGCTGCAGATCCCGGATGAGCATTTTTCCCATTCTCAAATCAGTGATGAACGCATTTTCCGGGCGTGGCGTCTGATTTCTCTTTACAGTACTCAGAAACTGCAGCTCAAGGACATTGCTGAGAAACTCAACATGTCCGTGAGCAGTCTGTGTCATCTTTTCAAAGAGGAAACCGGTCTTTCCCCTATCCGCTACGCTCTGGAGCGGCGGCTGGAAAAAGCTCTGATGCTCCTGGCGGATGTGCATGTTTCTATCGAAGATGTTGCCCGCAAGACCGGTTTTGCCGATCGCTATCATTTTTCAAAGACCTTCAAGGCGCGTTACGGCGTCACGCCGATCCAGATGCGTTCATCACTTACTGCCCGGTGACTTTAGGCTCTGACATTGCGTATGTCGTTTTCATTGCAAAGGAGCATGAGCAGACGGTCAACGCCGATGGCGCATCCGGAGCTTTCCGGCAGCCCTTTGTCCAGAGCGGCGTAGAATTCAACAGGCTCCGGGTAAGCGTGCATATTGTTGGCAGCCCGGAATTTATTGGCGGCTTCAAAACGCTTGCGCTGTTCAACGCCGTCAGTGAGTTCTCCGAAGGCATTGGCAAGTTCCAGACCGTTGCGGTAAAGCTCCCAGCGCTCTGCCACTTTGGGGTTTGCCGCCGAGAGGCGCGAAAGGGAGGCACGGCTTGCCGGATAGTCCATTAAAAAGGTCAACCCCTCAGTACCCAAGTTCGGTTCCACTTTTGTGACCATGAGTTCGTCAAAGGAGTCGTCAGCGTCCGCTTCAAAGGCGGAAACTCCCGCATAGCGCCTGAAGGCTTCATCAACGGTGATAAAGTCGTGGGAGGAAAACACAGGGTTGTTCCCCGCTGCGGATTTCAGCATGGCGGCAGTAAACTCTGCCAGCTGGCGGTAATCCCATTTGACGGCGTAGAACTCAAGCATGGTGAACTCCTCCAGATGTTTGCGTCCGTGTTCGTTGGCACGGAAACAGCTGCCGATCTGGAAGATTTTTTCGCATCCCTGTGAAAGAAGCACCTTCATGGCAAGTTCCGGTGATGTACGCAAAAAATCACCCTCCGACTGCACAGACTCAATATATTCTTCAGGTGCCGGAGCGTGGATCTTTACAGGTGTTTCGACTTCAATGAAGCCTGCCGCATAAAAAAACTCGCGCATGGCGCGGAGAAACTCCGACCGCTGCGCGAGAATGGAAACGCTTTTCATAGATCAGGCTTTGCTGACACGCTCAGCGTAGGTACCGGTACGGGTGTCGATCTTGATGACATCGCCCTGGTTGATGAAAAGAGGCACCTGGAGCTCAAAACCGTTGTCGATCTTGGCGGGCTTCATGACGTTGGTGGCAGTATCGCCACGGGCGCCGGGTTCGGTTTCGGTGATCTCTTTTTCGATGAAGGTGGGCAGAGTGATCTCAATGGGTTCGCCGTTGAAGAGGATAAAGTTGCAGACGCTCTCTTCAATAAGGAAATATTTGCTGTCGCCCAGAGTCTCTTCGGAAACAGGGAACTCATCGTAGGTGTTGGGATCGCTGAAAACATATTTGTCGCCGTCATAGTAGCCGTAGATCATTTCCCGCTCTTCCAGATTGGGCTTGTCGATCTTATCGGTGGGGCGGTAGGTTTTTTCCATACCGGCGCCGGAGATCATGTTTTTCATTTTGCAGCGGTAGAGAGCGGTGCCTTTTCCGGGTTTGCAGAATTCAAATTCGGTGATTACCCACGGTGCGCCGTCAATCTCGATCTTGAGGCCCTTTTTGAGGTCGGAAGCATTGTACATTCTTGAAATCTCCTGTAGTTTACATAGGTACATTTCAATAATATACACCCTATTTGCAGATTTTTCAAATTATTCTCTTGAAATCGTTGCACTTTGGTGATAAATTACCTGTGGATGTGAATTGTCATTCAAGGAGACTGGATATAATGAAAATAGTGATCGCTCCTGATTCCTTCAAAGGGGCACTTTCTTCTCCACTGGTGTGTGAAGCGCTCCGTGAGGGGTGGCTCCGGCGGCGCCCTCAGGATGAGGTACTGCTTTTTCCTCTTGCCGACGGCGGGGAGGGGACTTGCGAAGCATTGGTCCGTTCCACACAGGGGAAATTTTATGATGTGACTGCCCGCGATCCCCTTATGCGTCAGGTCAGCTGCCGCTGCGGTATCGCCGGGAAAAATACGGGCGTCATGGAACTTGCTGCAGCTTCAGGCATAGAAAGGCTTGCCGGAGAGGAACTCGATCCTCTCAGAGCAACCACCTACGGCAGCGGTGAGGTGATGCGCTTTCTTCTGGATCAGGGGTGCCGGGAGTTTCTCCTCGGCATCGGCGGTTCTGCCACAGTTGACGGTGGAGCCGGAATGCTTCAGGCGCTGGGGGCTGTGTTTTATGACTCAGAGGGAAATAAACTTCCTGAAGGCATCGGCGGCGGCGCTCTGGGAGTTATTGCCAAAGCAGATTGGAGTTCCCTTGACAGCCGTCTTAAAGACTCCGTTATCAAAGTGGCTTGTGATGTGACCAATCCTCTTCTGGGAGCTCAGGGGGCGGCAGCAGTTTTCGCTCCCCAGAAGGGGGCGACCCCGGAACAGGTGAAACTTCTGGAAGAGAACTTGAAACACTGGCAGCAGATCTGTTCCGGAGACGGCACTCTCTCCGGCAGCGGTGCTGCAGGGGGCGTGGGATTCATGCTCCGCACGGTGCTGAAAGCGCAGATCACTTCAGGAGCCGAACTGGTGATCCGTTACTCAGGGGTTGATGAAGCTCTTGAAGGCGCCGATTTGCTCATAACAGGTGAAGGATGCTCTGACAGCCAGACCTTGTGCGGCAAACTTCCTGCTGTTGCTGCCGCTCATGCTGCTGCTCAGGGGGTGCCTGCGGTGTTATGCTCTGGAGCCATCGCAGGGGAGTCCGCTGAACTTGAAAAGGTTTTTTGTGCCGTCTTTTCCATTTCAAACGGAGCGATATCTCTTGAGGAGGCATTGGCAAAAACTGCAGAAAATCTCCGCTTGACCGGTGCTGATCTGGCGGGACTGGGGACGGCTTTTGAAAGGATCAAATAATGAAAATCATTGCAGTACTTCTTTTGCTGGGCGGTGTCATGCTCAACGCCGCAGACATTGTGATCTACAAACCTACTTTGCAGCTGATCGGCAAGAGAACTGTTCCCCGGAAAGTCAGTGCTCCCGGCAGCGGTGTGGTCAGAGTTGAAAAGATCACCGAACTGGGATACCGTTTTATCTTTGCCATTCAGAACACCAGCGGCAATATCGTGAAACTTGCCACGGGATTCAACCATATCCGTTTCAATGCTGAACCGGGGAAAAATCAGTTCGTTCTGGGCTTGAGCCACCGGATCATGAGCGTAAAGGTCGATAACGGCAAAGCATTCCCTCTGGTACAGCCTCTGGAGTCCTTCCGGATCGTGACTTTGCGCCCCGGGGAGGGGACTTTGCTCAATGTGAACTGCTGGATCCCGGAAGGGAAACTCCGTGAAGGGGATAAACTTGTCATTGAATATGCTCCATGCAATTTCGGGCGTTACGACTTTATGCAGATCAGAGTCCGTTCCAAAGCTGTGGAGTTCAAATTCCCATCGGCGGAAAAAAAGGTGACTCCGGTTATGATTTGATCAGACCGTGACCACCCGGACTCCGGAGTTTTCCAATGTTGAGGAGACGCCGGAGTCTATTTTTTTGTCTGTGACCAGCAGATCCACCTCGTCAGGAGTTGCAAAACAGGCTTTCCCGCGCAGCTTGAATTTGCCGCTTTCAGCGATGATCGCCACCTTGTCGGCAATGGCGATGGAACTGCGTTCAAGGCGGGATAACTCCGGGTCTGAGGTGTAAAACCCGAAATCTGCTGAGGCGGCGTCACATCCTGAAATAAGATAATCCACCCGGCAGGATTGGATGTTGCTGTTAGCCATATCTCCCATGAGGTCCATGGATTCCTGCCGCAGCTCCCCCCCCAGAAGCAGAACTTTGTGGCGGGTCCGGAACAATGCCGCCGCTGCGGCAAGGGAATTGGTTATGACCGTCAGACGGGGCACGGTGCGGGTGGAAAGGATCTTGGCAAAGGCAAGAACAGTAAAACCGCTGCCCAGAAACAATGTTTCTGCAGGCATGATCTCATTGTAAAGGGCTTCCGCAAGGGCAAATTTTTCCGGATTCAGCAAAAGGGCGCTGTTTTCCGGTTCATAGCCTGCCGGGTGAGGGATCATGCCGTTTTTGACCGCCATGACCAGATGGCGTTCCGCCAGAAGCCGGACATCCCGGCGGATGGTCATTTCTGTGACATTGGCGCTTTTTGCCGCATCACTGAAACTGATGAATCCCCGGCGTTTGAGTTGTTCCAAAAGTTTTTTGTGTCGTGTGTGCATAGTCTTAATAAAACATCTCAAAGGGAATTTGTCAAGGAAGAAATGTTAAAAATTAACATCAATTTTATAAAAAATCGGTGAACTCTCTGATTTGAGACTTGTTTTCACTGCAAACAGGTGTTATTTTAGTTCCGCAGTATCACTCCACTTTTTATAAAGAAAGGAATTTTATCATGGGCAAATACGATCCCGCACCCTATCAGCTTGATTTGACTCAAATCCCCCGTCTGGTGACTCCCGAGATCCCCGGACCCAAGAGCAAAGCGCTCCACAGCCGCGCTGCTGAATATTACCGGGGACTTTCCGGTCAGGTCCGCCTTTTCCCCGTTGCCTTTGAAAAGGGACAGGGATGTATGATGGAAGACGCCGACGGCAACCAGTACATCGACTTTTCCAGCGGTATCTATGTGACCACCCTCGGTCATTGTCATCCCAAGATCTCCGAAGCTGTGGCTGAATATGCCAAAAAGCTGATGAACTGCCACGACTTCACCACTGAGATCAAGGTCCGTCTGCTTGAGAAAATGGCGGCGACTCTGCCCGGCGATCTGAAATGTTTCCAGCTTTACGATTGCGGTACCGCTGCCGTCGAAGCCGGATTGCGTACCTGCCGTGCCGCCACCGGCAAGCATGAATTCCTTTCCTGCTTCATGGATTTCCACGGCAAGAGCGGACACTCTATCGGCTGTGCCCGTATGACCAAATTCTCCGGTCCCACCCGTCCCGGCGGTTTCTACATGGTTCCCCGTCCTGACACCTACCGTCCCTGGTGGACCCGGGAAGACGGTTCACTTGACACTGAAAAGTATCTTGAGTTCTACGACGCCTTTATCCGTGAATCCACCACCAATCAGGTGGCGGCATTCGTCATCGAACCCATCCAGGGCTGGGGCGGCAGCATCATGCCTCCGGATGATTTCTTCCCCAAACTCCGCAAGTTCTGCGATGAGCGGGGCATACTGCTTTTTGCCGACGAAGTACTGACCTCCATGGGACGCACCGGCAAGATCCTCTGCTGCGAACACTGGGATGTTGTGCCCGATGTGGTCACTCTGGGCAAAGGATTCGGCAACGGATTCCCTGTTACCTGCATGGCGGTCCGCAAGCCTTACGCAGATGCTGTTGATAAGATCAGCGCCTCCACCAGCTACGGCGGCAACCCCATGGCAAGCGCAGCGGCACTTGCCTGCTTTGAGGTCATTGAGGAAGAGGGACTCCTTGAACATGCCCAGCACCTTGAAGAACTCTTCAAGAAACGCATGGCTGACTGGACCACCAAATATGAGATCGTGGGCGACACCCGCTGCAAAGGGTGCTTGCTGGGTATTGAACTTGTCAAAGACAAAAAGGCGAAGGCTCCCTTTGATGAAGCCGGTAAAATGGTCTATCAGAAGGCGTTCCGCAAAGGTCTCGCCTGGGTTCCTGCCGGTCATATCCTGCGCATGAGTCCTCCCATCATCATGCCCGACGATGTGGCGATGAAGGGTATGGACATCATTGAAGAAGCCATCGTTGAAACTCAGAAAGAACTTCTCGGCTGAGAAATCAAAAATCAAGGACTTTTACCATGAGCGAAAAACTTTACATCGGTTGGGCTGAGGTCGATATCACCCCTGATATGGAAAAACACAAGGTCGGTCTTTACGGTCAGTACTACGCCCGTATCGCCACAGGGCTCCACTCCCGTCTGAAATTTTCTGTCTGCGCCATGAGTTCCGGCAGTGAATCCTTTATTTCCGGAACTGTTGATGTGGCGGGTGTGCCTCTTGCCTTTTCCAACAAGCTCAAAGAGGAGGTCGCCAAAAAGGATCCCTCCATCGACACTTCCCGGATCTTCCTCAACGCCATCCACACCCATTCGGCGCCTTCCATCAACATTTCCATGAACTACAAGCGTTCCGTGGGCGGATCCATGTGGCAGCAGGGAGAGTTTGCCAAAACTCTTTCTCCTGCCGACTATGCCGACTATGTGCTGCCCTTGATGTCTGATGCCATCGTCAAAGCATGGCAGGAACGCAAGGAAGGCGGCATTGCCCGTGCCTTTGATTACGCCCGTATCGGTCACTGCCGCCGTGCGGCTTACACCGACGGCACCGCTGAGATGTACGGAGACACCACCCGTTCCGACTTTGTCGCTATGGAAGCCGGTGAAGACTCCGGCGTCGATATGCTTTTCACCCTTGACAAAGAGGGGAAAAAGACCGGTATCATCTTGAATGTTGCCTGTCCTTCACAGGTGATGGAGTCCACATACGTCGTTTCCTCAGACTTCGCCGGAGCCACCCGTGAGCTGCTGAAAGAGGATTTCGGCGCTGATTTCCACACCCTCTACTGGATCAGTCCTGCCGGATGCCAGTCTCCCCGGGATCTGGTGCGCCACTATGCCACTGAGCCCGACTTCTGGCACGCCGACGGCGTGGCGGTCCTTGCCAAGCGTCTCCGGGATGCGGTCATGCGTGCCGAGGTGGAACCTGCGGAGTACACTCCCTTATTCAAATCAACGGTCGTTCAGGTTTCTCTGCCCCGCAGACGGGCTTCTTACACCGACTACCGTGAAGCCAAAGCCGAACTTGCCCGCCTTGAAGCCATCAAACCCGAAGCCGAAGCCTTTGAAGATTTCTGTGCAGAGACCCACGCCAATGAGAAAATCGACGGTCCCGGTCCTTACGACAGCAAGCTCCACCACTTTGTGCTTATCAAGAATGCCAAGGCGGTCATCACCCGTTATGAAGAGCAGGATGAACAGCCTGATCTGCACTTTGATATGAATGTCATCCGTCTGGGAGACATCGCCATTGCCAACAACCCCTTTGAGCTCTATCTGCATTACGGACAGATCATCAAGGCACGGAGCCATGCCCGGCAGACCTTCCTGATCCAGCTTGCCGTGGGTGCCGATATCCATGCCGGATATCTCCCCAGCCCCGAAGGGGAAAAACTGGGCGGCTACGGCGGTCTCATCATCAACGGACAGGTGGGTTCCGCAGGCGGTTACAAACTCGCCGATGTCACCGTTGACGCCATCAACGGAATGTTTGACTGATGGCTGGATACTACTGCGGAATAGATCTGGGAAGCACCGCCGTCAAGGCGGCGGTCTTCAATGAAAAAGGCACTCTCTGCGGCGAAGGGAGTTGTGAGTTTCTTCTTGAGACGCCACGCCCGGAGTTTGTGGAGCTTGACCCGGAACTTTACTGGAGTTCCACTTGCACGGCGGTAAAAAAAGCCCTGGACAACGCCGGGATCACGCCGGAACAGATACGCTCGGCTGGTTTGACCGGACAGGCGGAAACCCTCATCCTGCTGGATGACAAAGGCGTGCCCTTGCGCAAAGCCATTGTCTGGCTTGACAACCGGGCTGTGGAGGAATCCGCAGAACTGGAAAAGTTTCTCGGGAGCGATGAAACAGCTGCCATGTCAGGACAGACTGCTATGATGCCCTGCTGGCCCGCTCCGAAACTGCTCTGGGTGAAGCACAAGGAACCGGAACTTTTCAAGCGCATAGACAAGGTCCTCATGGTTGAGGACTTTGTGGCGTGGAAACTGACTGGCAGATTCCATACCCATCCGGGGTTGTTGCCCTCCACGCTCTACTACGACATGCGCCGGAGCGATTGGTCAGACAAGGTGCTGGAGTATATCGGCATCTCCCGCAGCGCCATGCCGGAGCTTTCCGGCAGTGCCGTTGCCCGGGAGCTTTTCCCCGGTGCCGTGGTCAAAGTGGCTCCCATGGACCACATCTGCGGTCATTTGGGCTCCGGGGGAGCCGAAGGACTGGTGACGGAATGTACCGGGGGCTCTCTTGCTTTATGCGCCATGACAAAGGAGTTCCTTTGCGATCCTCTGAAACGCATCAGCACCTATCTCGGCTGGCAGCAGGGGGACTTTGCACTGCTCCCCTGGGCGCCTACTGCCGGGATGATGATGAAAAAGTTCCGTGATGAATTTTCTGGGGGCATGAGTTATGCTGAACTGGATCAGGCGGCATCTGCCATTGCCCCCGGCAGTGACGGACTTATACTGCTGCCCCATCTGGCAGGAGCCGTTTCCCCTGTGGCGGCTCCTTACGCCAAAGGCGCTGTCAAGGGACTGACTCTGGCGCATACCCGTGGACACTTTGCCCGTGCCATTATGGAGTCGGTGGCTTTTCTCCTCAAGGACAACGCCAACGCCCTTGCCGCTCTCGGTATGGAGCTGAAGAGCGTCCGGGCACTGGGAGGCGGCGCAAAAAGTTCGCTCTGGGCGCAGATCAAGGCGGATGTTCTTGATTTGCCTGTTTCCGTTGGGAGCTGTGACGAACCTGTGGCGCTGGGAGCTGCCATATTGAGCGCCGCCGAAGCGGGTGTCTATTCCAGCGCCGCCGAAGCGGGCGCCGCCCTTGCCGGAGAGGAAAGAGTTTTCACTCCGGGCAAAGATGTGGAACGCTATAAAGCGTGTTTTGAAGAATATTGTCGATTCAATGAATATATTTTAGGAGAAAAATAATGCAGATCCGTGCCGGTTTTGTTGGTTTCGGAGAGGTCAACACTCCCCGTGAATTTATTGACGGACGCTGTCAATTTGCCGCTGATGCCCTGAAAAAAGAGGGGATCGAGATTTTTTACACCGCTCCCGTCAGTGATGATCCCGCAGGGGAACAGGCTGAAAGAGCGGTCCAAGAGCTGAAACAGTATGAATTTGACGCTCTGGTGGTCTGTATCGCAGGCTGGATCCCCTCATGGGCGGTACTGCGGGTCATTGAAAATTTCAAACATCTGCCCATGCTGCTCTGGGGGCAGTCCGGATGGTATGAAGGCAAACACTTTGTCACCACCGCCGATCAGGCGGGTTCCACCGCTCTGCGCGGACCTATGGCGGCGATGGGATACAACTTCAAGTATCTGGTCAACTTCAAGGACAGTCAGCCCCGTATTGCTGAGGCGGCGGCTTATCTCCGTGCCGTTTCTGCTGCTGCGGCTTTGCGTAAAGAGCGTATCGGCATGACCGGATACCGGGATATGCGTCTTTACGGAACCTGTTACAACGCCCAGCTGTTGAAAAATCTTCTCGGGGTGGAGATCGAACACTGCGATTTGATGGAGGTGCAGGAACTTTCACAGCGTGTCAGTGAGGCGGATATCAAAGCCGCTGCCGATAAGATCCGCAACGAGTGGGATATCCAGGGAACGCCCCAGCCGGGAACTTTGGAAAATGCCGCCAAACTGGCACTTTCTCTCAAGGCACTCCTTGATGATCGCAAGTGGAACGCCTTCAGCTTCTGCGATGTGGACGGCATCAAAAAACTGCTTAAGTTTGCCCCCGCCGGAGCTATGGCACTGCTTCACGAGATCGCCGATGTTGTCACTGTTCCTGAGAATGACTCCTACGGCACCGTGACCGCTTTGCTCATGAAGCTTCTGACCGGCAAACAGCCCGGATATCTGGAATTCTACGAATTTACAGAAACTTCCGCACTGATGGGAGTTCCCGACTACGTTCCCGGAAAGCTGGTTGAGGGCAAGATCACCGTTTCCCCTAAGGCTTTCGGATCTTTCGGCGAAGGACTGCTCAACATTTCCAAACTGAAAACGGGAACAGTCACTCTGGCGCGTCTGACCGAAGATGAATTCGGCGGTCTGACCATGCACGTTTCTCTGGGCGAAGCCGTTGCTCCCCCTGACTGGGAAGAAGCGGGCTGGACTCCTCCGGCGCCCCATTTGCCCAGTCTGGAAGTCAAGTTCGACTACCCCGCCGACGAATTTCTGGCAGAAGTCGCAGGGCAGCACTACATCATCGTCCACGGCGATGTCCGGAATCTGCTCGTTGAATTCTGCAATGTGACCGGAGTCGGTTACAAAGAGTAAAACATCTCTCTGCGCTCTCAGATGGAGCGTCGGTGCCGGAAGTAAGGGGGCTTGCACTTGACAAGCCCCCCAGTACTGAAAGGCGCTCTGATTGTGCATGAGTGTCTGGTGTGCCGCCCCGTTGATTGGGGGCTTGCACTTGACAAGCCCCCAGTACTGAAAGGCGCTCTGATTGTGCATGAGTGTCTGGTGCGGCGCTTGGTCGGACCTGTCAGACAAGTCGGACAAGTCAGACATTATTGGTGCGCCGCCCCCCCGCATAATCATGGGCAAAGCATTTAGTTTTCCAACTCACGATTTACTTTTAAATAAAACGCTTGATTTTTTTCTTTTAGCATGCTATATTATTTAAGAAATCTATAAATCATGAGGAATAAAATGCGAAAACAAGGCAACACAATAAAAATCGTTTCCAACTCCTGCTGTGCCTTGTGCATCAATCAATCAATCAATCAATCAATCAATCAATCAATCAATCAATCAATCAATCAATCAATCAATCAATCAATCAATC
>JAZODE010000058.1:0-20185 GCA_045596885.1 Victivallaceae bacterium | reverse complement strand
CAAAGGGTAGTTTGAGGTTGCTACCTGTAAGGTAACAGCCGCTTGTCCCGCCGTAGCTTTATGCGAAGGCGGAAAAACGCTCCCTTTGTCAGATCGAAGCGAGGGCGCTTTGACAAATTTGAGGAGTTTTGAAATTGCCTCAGTAGCCCTTTTTTGTCGGAGATGTCCGACTGATGCGCCGCACCGCACACTCATGCACCATCAGAGCGCCATCCGGTACTGAGGGCTCAGGTTATCGGTCATACCTTTGGTTGCGTCCGGCGCTTTTCAAAGAGGATCAGTCGCAGACTTCGTCAAGGGACCAGACGCCTGTGCAGGCGGGTCTTTCTTCGATCCATTTGCCGTTGGTAAAGTCCGGGATGGGTATGGGCATACTGCCGCAGGCGATGGATTGTTCTGAAAGGCAGGTCAAAGCCATCCATGCGGCGCAGTCGTAAACATCGATGGGGGGCGCTGTGCGGGTGCGGACTGCATCACAGAAGGCTTGAAGCACCAGCGCGTCCATGCCCCCGTGTCCGCCGATGATCTCTTCGCGGAACTTTTTCCAGATGGGATGGTCGTATTTCTCATACATCTCACTGATGGGAGTCCACTCGTGGACGGTGTAGGGATTCCCCGCCACATCCAGTTTCTCGTATTTGGGGCTGATGCCCTCGATATAGATGCCTTTGGTATCTTCAAGCCAGATACCCAGTGTGCCCTGGACCCGGCAGTCCCGGGAGTAGGGACGGGGCAGGGAGACGCCGTGGGTCATGGTGATGGTCTCGCCGTTGGCGCATTTGATGACGGTGGTGACGATATCGCCCTGATTGTAAAAGACCTGCCCTCTGCCGCAGCGTTCAGCTTCAAGCATGAAGCCCCTGCCCTTGCTGGCGGTACTGGTCAGAGAGACAAAACGGTTGCCCCGGTTGATCCGCAGGATCTTGGCAATGGGGCCGATGCCGTGGGTGGGATAAAGGTCGCCGCACCGTTTATAGTTGTGCATTTCCCGTTCCCGGCGGTTATCCATGCGTGCCATTTCGCTCAAATCATGTTCATAGCCGCAAGTGCAGTGGATCAATTCACCGAAAAGACCTTTTCTGACCAGATTGAGAGCCATCAGTTCGTTGCGTCCGTAACAGGCATTTTCCAGCATCATGCAGGAAACCCCTGTGGATTCGGCGGCGTGGATCAGATGCCACAATTCATCCACACTTGAAGCGCCCCCCACCTCGATACCGGCATACTTGCCCTGTGCCATGGCCTCTTCGGCGATCTTCAGATGGGAGTTCCACGATGTCGGGATCAGTACGGCATCCACATCATCAGATTTGATGAGCTCCCGGTAATCGGTGTAAGCTGCGGGCAAAGGGAGTTTTCTTGCGGTAAAGATCTCATTGATCCGCTGTATCCGAGCCGGATCTATGTCGCAAATCGCGGTGACTTCGATATTTTTCTGCCGCAGATCATACAAGGTCGCCAGCAGTGTTTCAGCCCGGGCGCCCAGCCCGATCATGCCGAGATTGACAGTTTCAGCCATATTTTCCTCCATGTTGTCATGTCGTTAATATATCCTCCGGCATGAAAAATTGCAAATCGATCCGTTGAGCCGATCACAAAACTCCTTCTTGAAAATCAGATGGTGATCTCAAACTCCTGATCGTCTTTTGCCATTTCGCAGGCGAAGGGCATCCGGGCACTCAAACGGTTGAAACGGCAACGGCGCTCAGGATCGGTGTGCCACAAAATGGAGCCGTGAGAAAAAATCAGATGTCTGATGGGATAACACTTTAATTTTTCCAGCATGTTTTCCATTTCGCAATGAGCCGATTCACACAAGACCCAGGCGGGTTCGGCAAGAGCCGCCGCCGGAAAATCCCTGAAATCGGCGCGCATATCTCCTGTAATGAGCAGCCTTTTTCCTTCTCCTTCTGCCAGAAAGGACCACGAAGGTATCCCTTTTCCCATGTGTTCATTGGGGAAAGCTGTCACTTTCAGATTGCCGTCGTCAAAAAAAACGCCTTCAGTGATCTGAGTAAACTTGAGATATTTTTCGTCAGGCAGAGGTCTGTGACAGCTTTTCATATAGAGCAGCAGAGCATCTCTTCCGAGCATTTCAGGCAGATACCAACTCTGGCGGGAGCCGGGAAAATCTGCCTGATATTTTGCGAAATCCTTGAGCAAACTGACAGCTCCGCCGAAGTGGTCACAATGGAGGTGTGAAATAAACACATTTTCCACTTTTGGCGTGGGAATATCCCGGCTCCTGAGGAGGGCGTAAACCGGTTCTCCCGCATCAAACAGATAGTATTTTCCGCCGCAAATCACCAGATTGCTGGCGTTTCCCTGTCCTCTGCGTCCATTACCGGCGGCGGTTCCAAGAGTAATAAGTTTCATTTGACTTTGAACTCCGCTTTTGCTTCTTTGTCACTCAAAAGATCCTCCACTTTGATGGTGTAGATCCCCGCCGGGTCATTGAGTCCGAGATGAAACTCAAAGACCCTCTTGTCTCCTTGAACCAGGAACTTGCGATATGCCGGAAGCTCTTTGGCTCCGGCAAACAAAGTGATTTTTACCGGATGGCTGTTTCCGGAGATGGACACCTGCCATGATCTTGCGCCTGTCTCAGTGACACCAAGCTTCAATTCTTCGGGAGCTGAAGGCAGCATAACGACATACAAGGTATTGCCCATGTGCTTCAGATTGGAACGGAACGCCTTTCCCTCACCCAGTTTTTTACGGGTAAAGAGATCATAGAACCATGCCTTCTGAGAGCTTTTGAAGGTCAGGACCGGATTGGCTTCATTGAAAACGGGCATCCCTTTTCCAAAGTCACCGTCCAGATAGTCAAGGCAGCAGAAAACAGAGGCATCGCCGACCTTGCGCTCGATCATACGGACACCGACAGCTTCTTCTGAACCGTTGAATACCCTGAGTTTACGCTCCCGGATCAAACTGTTGAGGTACTGCTGGACATTTTTCCTGAGAGCTGCAAACTGAGGGAAATTGCGCATGGCGCTCAAATTGCCGTAAGTGCTCCAGAAATCACATCCGAAATAGATGGCTTTCCCTTTGCCGTAATTTTGCACTGTCACCACAGGGGATCCGTTGATCCGTGCCAGCACACGCGCCGAGGTCGCCTTGACTTTGAGCACAGCGTTGCGGATGCCGAAATTGTTGAATCCGGCGATCTCCTTCTGCGCCTGAAGCCGGAATGTCCCTTGAGTCAGAGCGCCTTTGGAAGAGTCGATACCCAGGAGTTTATCCAGCTGCGGCTGCACCGGATAACCATTGCCGTCATATCTGCCGCTGCTCAAAACAGAAAGCAAAGTGCCGCCCTTGCGGACAAATTCTTCCAGTTTCCTGACATCGGAGGCGCTGAGTGTATCCACGGCAGGAACGATGATGACTTTGAAGCGTGAGATACCATCGATCTTAGTCCAGTAATAATCCGCCGCGATGTCAGAAAGTGCTGTGTCAAAGCCGCTTGCAGTTTTCTCGCTCAGTTCGGGGAATCCCAGCGCGTAGTTGAGGTAGAAACCTCTGGGATCATAGAGAAGCGCCGTCTGCGGCAATGTATCGGCGGATTGAGCCAGAACAGCTCCGGCACCCTTGTGATAGGGCTTCAAAAGACGCTCCAGACCGCGGGAGTAGGAGTTCAGGGAAAAGTCAGGATTCACATAGTAGTAGCTGTAAATAACGGCACCGGAACCTCCCAGAGCCATGTGCATCGCCAGACGGCGGGCAAGGATCTCTGCCGGATAGTAGTAGCCTGTCCATTGCAGCCAGAAAACCCGTTTCCCGGCAGGCAGGAAACTGCGCTGCATGATGGAGTGGCTGCGCAAGTAAGAGTAGATGCCGCCGCAATCCTTCATCAGTTCTGCCCAGTCAAGTGCACGGAAAGGAGTCATATCCTGTGTGCCGCACATGGCGATGAATGCTTCGGGATCGTACTTGCGTCTGGCTTTGAGGAGTTTCCCTTGAGCCTCAGTCAGAGAGATCGCCTGAAATTCCCGGTGATCCAGCCAGGAGACAAAGTGTTTTTTCTTCCGGGCTTCTTTGAGGGAGTCACCTGAAACATCTTCCCAGCGGGTGAAGTTCGACTTCCAAACCCGGTTGAGTGTTTCCAGATTTCCGTATTTCTTACGCAGAAAATCCCTCATTCCAGCCAGACAGTATTTGCAGTAGCAGCCGTCCCAGTCGTTGACATAAGCGTGCAGTTCATCAACGCCGGTCCTGCCGAAAGAGATCTCTTCGAGGGGACGCATGGTCCCGGCTTTGGCGACTTCCTCCTTCTGTACTCTGGGGGAGTTGGGACAAACCTTGCGTACCCACTTGAACTTATCGGGGGAGTCCGCATTGGTCACAGGACGGGAAATACCGGGCTTGCCGTAACCGCCGAAAACAGGGGTCGTCATACCTGCCTGACGGGTAAGACGCATGGTCCGGGAATGGGGATTGTCTATATTGAACTGGCTTGAAGCATTGATACCGATCTTCTGAAGCTGTTTCGCAAAGCGGGGGATCAGATAGTCCACCATACCGCTGTTGCGGAACGAGGGCCACCCGTAGTCAACAGTAAAGATGTTGCGGTCATGGCGGGTATCAAAGTAGAGCCAACGGGTATCCGAGGCGAGCAGTCTGCCATCTTTTTCCGCCCATAATTCAACGTTGAAAGCAGTGCCCATACCTTTTTTCAGAGCTGTTTTCTGACCATTGGCGACCGCTCCTTCAAAGAAGACCCGGTCAAAGCTGTCGGTCAGGCGCAGCATATAAACTGTTCCGGCAGGCATATTGGTGCTCTTGAAAACGACCGGCAGCTCCTCTTGAACATTCCAGAGCTCTTTGTCAAAAGAAAGTTTGAGGGTGCTCTTATTGGTATTCAGAACTGCGCCGCCGTTCCAGATCTGTTTGCCGTTGATGATCTGTACTTCGGCAGTATGGGCAAGTCCGGGGAAGGGGATACCTTTTCCTGCGGCAGCGCCGGTGACTTTCACTCTTTGGAGCGCCCGGTCAAAAGCACTGCGGAAGACGATTTCGATTTGAGCTTTCCCGGGAATTGCAGCAATGAAAAGTTTTCCATTGTGAACCTTCAGCACCGGAGCATTTTTCCACTCAGCCTGAGAAGCATACATGATCGCCCGGGAAACCATTTGAAGCTGCCAACGGTAGGCTTCGGGGGCAGGGAGAGTCAAACCGATACCGAGAGTTTTGTTCTTGACAAAAACCCGGTGGAAAGAGTTCCAATGGATCTCAACGATCCGTCCCTTCCCCAAACTCCGGGCACTTATCAAGGGCAGTTTCCCTGCCCGGACCAGTACCCGGGCATCCCCGGGGGCACTGGCAAAAAGATCACATTCAGGAAGGAGTTCAAGAGGGATACCGTCAAAAACTTTGTTTCCGGCAACAGGAACGATTCTGCCGCCTTTGACGATCTTTTTGTCAGGATCAGGAGCGATCAGAACCAGTCCGGCGCCTTTTTTCACCCGCTCCAGAACCTTTTTCTTCAAGTCGGCAGGAAGGTTTTTCCATGCGAATCCCATGACGACCAGAGTATTGAAATCAGCTTTTCTCAGGGCTTCGTACCACACAGCATTACTGTTGCTGACGCTGAGTTCCTGACTGTTTTCCCCAAGACGGAAGATTTTTCCCACCGGGAACACAGAAATATGCGCTCCGCTGCGGCGGGCGAACTCCACAGCCTCACGGCACCAGAAATAGCCCTGACCGTTGAACCACACCTTTTTCTGACGCAAGGCGGCAGGAACGACCGGTCCATCGTCGATGACGATCTCTTCTGAAGTGAAATCCAGTTTGACCTTGCCGTATGAAGCACGCATACTGGGCACAGGGCGCACATTGCGGTATTCAGCGGGGATCTTGAATTTGTCTTTCCCTTTGAAGTAGATCCGGCGCTCCACCTCTCCGGATTTGAGGATCACCACAACGCTTCCCCCATCGTAGGTGTCGGTCAGACAGGTGGTTTTACCGATTTTTCCGGAGTAGATCACCTTTTGGGTCAAAGGGTAAAGAGCTTTTCCGGTGAAAACTTTTTTATCAGTAAAGGCGATGTTGAGGAAGAGCTTTCTGCCCCGGACCGTAAATCCTGCGGTACCTTCAGGGAATGTCCCGTGGGGCTCTCTGATCTTGCGGACAGGAACCAGATACAATGTGCACTCTTCCTTGCGGTCGGCAGTGACCGGGCGCAAGCCCTGAAGCACCTCAACAGTGGAGCTTTCACGGTTTGCCGACCAGTAGCGCACCAGAGCGGTGTCCCTGAAATCGTGGAGCACAGCCAGACCGTCACCGTCACTGTCGAGGACACCGGCGTGTCCATTGACCGTATCAGGCACATCGAGAGAGAATCCGGCGCTTGAAAAATGAGGACCGTCAGCTTTGAAACAAAAACGCTTCATCTCCCCTTTGGTCATAAGGAAGGAGTGAAAAGTCAGAGGTTCATTGTAGGGAACAACATTCCTTCCGTCATTGGAAACACTGTGGCGGATCTCAAGAGATGAACTGTTTTTTCTGAAAACGTACTCCCGGGAAAACATGACCGGACCCGGCAGAGTCGTCGCGGCATTGATACTCAAACGCAGCACGATCTCATGGGGGGTATTTTTGACCACATCGCACTTGTAACTTGAGTTGTAAAGGCGGAAGTGCTGGGGAATGGAGCCGTACTGGAACTTGTCTCCCAGCATACCGCCTGTCTCTTTGTTCCGGCGGGATTTGACAAAGTTCTTGCCATTGGTCTTATCGTAGACGAAATTGAGCATACCGCCCCGTTCCGGCGTGATGACCCAGAGCATTTCCGGAGATTCAACCACATACTCAACACCCCGGAGATGATCGAAAACGATCTTCCGCAAAGAAAGTCCTTTCACACCTTTTCTGACGGCGCTGAGATAATTTTTCATCTTTTCAGGAGCCTTGTATCCGGCTGCCATCTTCCCGTAAAAGGTCACTTCGCACAGGGCGATGTATTTGACACCTGCGACCCGGAGTTTGAAGCGTTTCCCTTTGACATTATTGACTTTCAGCCGGAACGCTCCCCGGGCGCCTTTGATGACAGGGGGATTGTGATCCGTAGCAGCAGGAACATATTTCCCGTTGGCATTTTCCACATAGAGTTCAAGGGTTTTGGCGTTGTATTCGTTCAGATCTTTTCCGCGGCGGAAGATCTGAAACTCAAGGCTGGAAATCTCTGCAGCACTCTGCAAATTGAAATAAAGGTCGATATGGGGCTGTCTTTTCCGGTTCCAGGTGGGCCAGAAAACAAACTGCATCTTTTTGCCGTCGATAAGACGGTCGATCTGTCCCCGCGGCATACCGGGGGTGGCTCCTGCGACCTCAGTTACATTGACCACGGGGATCTTCACGCTTTGAGCATTCAAAAGACTCAAAGTCAGCAAAGCGCCAAGAAAAAGCAACACCGTTTTTCTCATTTTCAACAATCTATTCCCTTTGCAAAGTTCCAGTTTTTCACATTGACCTTATCGTTACCGACCACCCGCAGATCACATTTCCAGTCGCCATCCTCATTGAAAGAGACCTTCACATTTTCAAAGGAGGCGTTGCGGACATTTGTGACCTTAACGGCACAATCTTCTGAATCCACGCCCCAATACCCCCGTGCATCATCTTCGGGAGCGGTCCCGGGACCATTCATTTCCAGCTCCAGATCTTTGAAGGAGATATTTTCCATGCGTTCACTTTCTCCCCCGTCGATCTTGGCATTCAGGGAGGCTTTTGCCCTGATGCCGGTAAAGGAAATGTTGCGGATAAGAGGCGCATTGCCGCTTTCCGGACCGCAAGTGGAGTTGTGCATCATGCGGCAAAGCCGTCTCACCTCCATTTCCACATCTTTGAAAGCAATATCGTGGATCGTCACATAGTGGGGTGTCCACCAGCCGGTGCAGAGACAGATCCCGGTCGTCCCGGAAATCTTCACCTTCTCGATGCGGCAGTCACGGATGACGCCGGTACCGACACCCACCCGGATCCCGCTTGCGTAGTGGCACGAAAGACGGCAGTCGGAGACATAAACGCCGGCGCAGGGACGCTTGTTTACCAGGGGACCGTCATTGCCCCGGATGGCAATACAGTCATCGCCGGTGAAAAAGTCACAATCCCGGATCACCGCATTTTCGCAGCAGTCAATGTCGATACCATCGTTGTTCAGAACTCTGGGATCCCCTTTGACAGTCAGACGCTCCACCATGACATTGACACATCCGTGGAGCAGACAATGCCAGTAGGGTGAGTTGCAGAACAAAGTGTCCCTGATGGAAATATTTTCACATTCGCAAATAAAGATCATCTGCGAGTTGTGTTCCTGCCGTTCAAAAACCGGTTTTTCCCCGGTGGTTGCGCCGTGCGCCAGATAAAACTCCAGAGCCTGACCGTCAAAGCATCCGCCTGTTATGGAAATGTTCCTTTTGCCCACGGCGACGATCAAATGGCGTCCATTGGTCTTTTCGTTGACGCTGACCCGGTTTTGAGGCGTAAAATCAGGTGCGTTGAAAACACCGTTTTCCAGATCGGCAACGATTTCTGCGCCATCTTCAAGAACGAGGGAACTGTCAGATTGCAGATAAAGAGTTCCGCACATATACCGTCCTTTGGGGAAGAAGATCTCTCCCCCCATATCCAAAGCCTTCTGAATGGCTGCGGTGTCTGAACTTCTGCCATTACCGGCAGCGCCGAAATCAATTACATTATGCCTTACCATAAGTGTCTCCATTTTTCTCCGTTGTACATATATTTCCGGCTGAAATCATCAGTCGAGAGTGTTCCCTTGCTCAAAACAGCAACATGTCCGTCCCAGAAAAGGTAGTTGGCTTTTTTCTTGTGGAACTCCTCCATTTGCGACACCCACCATTTGTAAATGGTGCCTGTGCTTGCCATATAGGCATTGGAGCTACCTGCGCCGTAAGTCGATCCCGTTCCCTGACGGCAGTCGAAGATCAGCATGATCTTGGAGGGGGATTTGGTGGTTCCGGAAAGTTTACCGTGAAGACAGTTGTAACTGTCGCCTGTGGGCTGCCACCCTTCTCCGGGCTTGTAATACCCCAGGGCACTGGCATTTGCCCCGTAACTGAAAGGCATGGGGCGGGCGCCGGCATCAGCGGGACAATGGAGTTCTTTTGCCGATTTTTTATCCACCTGCCCCGACCAGGTGATATCATCTCTGACTTTGCGGAAAAACAGCAGCGAATGCCATCCGAAGTCCATGTTGGTCGTCAGTTTATTTTTGTCAACAGGATAATATCCGAAAGGCAGCCGCCCATACTCATTGTCGTAGGCTGCAAAGCGCATACCGATCTGCCTTAAATTGTTCTGACATCCTGTTGACTTGGCACGATCCCGCGCCTGCTGCAAAGCGGGCAGAAGCATAGCAGCAAGAATGGCAATAATTGCGATAACGACCAACAGCTCGATCAGCGTGAACGCTGATCGAATGAAGCACGGCTCCGCCGTATGAAGCATTTTCCTGCGGAAAATATGAAGCGCCCCGTTGGGGCATGAAGCGCTTGCTTCGCAAGCATAATAAGGCATTCTTTTGTTCTCTTTTTTCAGGTAATACAACGGAAAAACACCTGTTTGACAAGTTTTACTCACAAGGAGTTCGATCAGCGTGAAGCTGCGCAGCTTCACCTCTTTGCGGGGGGTGTTTTCGAGGCGTTTGTGTACTTCTTTACATTCCTGGTGTAAAGGATTCTCTTCCGGCAACAATGGGGATTCACAATTTTTCATTTTCTGCTGTTCCTTGATAATGAGGCAATTTCAGAAAAACACTTCGGTCTGCTTTTACGATACAACAGAAAAGAGGATATTGCAAGATGTTTTACAGAAATAAAATGGACATCATTTCGTGTTTCCGGACATTTTGTTTATTTTCCGGAACTCTGTCGGAGCATTTCCAAGATGCCTGACACAAAAGTCAGTAAAAAGAGATTGTTTATGAAATCCGAGGGTGTGCGCCACATCAGCGATGGGCATATCGGTGGAGTTCAGCAGGTGTACAGTCAGTTCAAGTTTGCGTTCAAGCCAATAAGCGTTGACTGTTTTTCCGGTGGCTGCCTTAAAGATCCGGTTGACCTGCCGGGTGCTCAATCCGCAGCACGAAGCAGCATAGGGAAGTGGAGATCTGGCGCTGTTGAGCCGGTTGGCGATACGGTGACGGATCAGTTCCACCCGGTCGATATTCTTCAGACTTTTATGCTCTCCGCCGATCTTTTCGCGGCAGCAGGAAAGGTAACGCCCGAAAATTTCACCGATGAGAAGTTTGATTTTCATCCCCAGTAATCTGCAGCTCCACTCATCGCCGTCTCTGACGGATTCAGATTTGAGATCCTCCAGCATGATCTTCTGATGAGGAGTCAGAGGACAGAAAAAGTTTTCTTTCTGCAGCTGCTCAGCAATAAGCTCTGCCGCATCAGATGCTTCTTCTTTGAGAACTTTGATCCCCAGAGAGATGCTGATATAATATGTGATCCCCTCCCCCGGAAAAATGAAACGGTGCAGCGTAAAAGGAGGCACAATGGCGATTCCCCCGCCATCGGGATCCGGCTGACATGTCACTGCGTCGCAGCTGACTTTCATAGGTCCGGACAGGGGGATCGCCAGCTGAAAATGAGGGTGCTGGTGTTCCGGGATCATCCGCTGTCCTATGGCGTAAGCCAGATGGCATATTTCAAAAAAGATCTGAATATTGCCCAGAGAGATGACCGGTTCTGCGGCGATGGCTGCTCCGGGACCGCGATTGAAGATCAAAACCTTTTCCGGTGTTTCAAGCATACAGCGTTATTCCTCTTTTTCCTTCTCTGCCGTGATCCGTTTACTATACTGCACAGAGAAAAAATTTTCAATGCCTGGTAAAAGAAAAAGGAGAAAAAAAGGGGCTCTCTGACGGAAGGGGAGCTTGAAAAAAAGGAAATTTGTGGTAAAGTAGGTGATTGGAGGAACACAATGACAGAAAAACTGACAACATTTCCTGAGAATCACCCCCGGATCACCTCTTTCAGGATCATTGAGTATGACAATGTCTACTCCAGTCATACCCATCATTCAGGAGCCCACGAACTCCTTTATGTTCTTGAAGGGCGCATGACGCTCCATCTGGGGGAAAATCTGGAGTACCGTGCCGGTCCCGGGGACTTGCTCATCATCCCCGCCGGAACGCCCCACCGGGATGAATTCGCCGTCCTTAAAGGGCTGCGGATCCACCTCATCATCTTCAAATGGGATGCGGATGAGTATTTTAAGTACGTCAACTGCCGCACCCTTTTCAATCTGCCAAGTGATGTCCGCAGTGAAGCAAGGCGGCGGCTGGAGTTCATTCGCGCCCACTGGAACTCCGGTGCAGAGGGTGTTTTCAGTGCTTCGCTCCAGCTTTACAGTATATTGAGTCTCTTTTACTTTGCCGGTGAAGAAACCGCCCCCAAAGTTCCGGTCCCTTCTGCCGCAGAGGTCATGCAGCGGGTCAAACATTTTCTGGATCAGAACTGCAACTCACAGATCACTTTGAAAGATGCCGCTGAGTTTGCCGGTTTGAGTTCATCCTATCTTTCAAGGCTCTTCCACCACGAGTTCGGAGTCAGCTTCAGCGCCTACCTGACCGCCCGCCGTCTGGAGTCGGCGCGCCATCTGCTCCAGACCACCCGGCTCCAGATCGCCGAGATCGCCAGCCGCTGCGGATTCAGTTCCAGCAGTTACTTCATCAAAGTTTTCAGTGCCCACTACGGCGTCACTCCGAAGAACCACGCCGAGATCACAGCCTTTCCCGGAAAAGGCGGGAAAAAATCGTGAATTTTCCTCCGCAGAGGTAATTGCAGAATCTCTCCCGGAAAACATTTTTCTGATGTTTTTGGGAAATACCTCAAATAAATTCCAAAACAGACTTGACTTTTTAAGATTACAAGTGTAATTTTAAAAGATTACAAATGTAATTTATCAAGAGGAGTCCTTAAATCATGCCGAATCCGTCTACCCTTCCTTCCCGGAGCCGTCCGTGGAAACTTTTCGTGATCCCCGCCGCCATAGGAGTTCCTGTGCTTCTGGGGCTGGCGGCGGTGCTCTATTCTGCGTCCCCTGAACCTCTTTCCCCGGGGGAGATCCTTGAGAAACAGGAGTGGGACCGTCAGGAACTCACCCGGGCGCTCGCCCGTTCCATGGCGCCTTCCATGACAGGTCAGAATCGTCAAAAGGTGATGCAGCATCTTTCAAGGCAGCTGAAAAAGCTCCCCAAATCAGAGCGTGAAGCGATCCGCAAAGATGCCGTTGTTGCCACGGTGACAGTTTCCCTTGACCAGCTCCGCAAGATGCCGAAAGAGGAGCGCGCAAGCATAATCAAGACCATGGAGAGCCGTGCCCGGCGCACCTATGTTGCACTCCAGAGGGATCCCAAAGAGCGTAAAAACTTTGAAAAGCAGCTGAAAAGCACTGAAATGGAAGCCTTCAGCAAAGAGGTGAACCGGGTCATTTTCTCAGAACTGACCCCCGCCGAGAAACTCCAGTTCGCCCCCGTGACCAAGCTATGGATCAAAACCATGAAAAGTGTGGGGCATTGAAAATGATGCAAAAAAGAATACAGATCCGGAGCGTCAGCAACTTGCAGACGCCCTTCACCCGCGGCGCAGCACAAAGCCGCCGGAATGATCCTTTTACCTCTTCAGTTTTCACGCTGATCGAACTGCTGGTCGTCATCGGTATTATCGCTGTGCTGGCAGGACTTTTGATGCCGGCTCTGGGACAGGCCCGCAACAGAGCACAACGGACAGAGTGTCTTTCAAATCTTAAACAGATCGGCACGGGGCTTGAGATGTACATTCAGGAAAACAGGGATTTCCTTCCGGTCTGCCGTGCCTTCCCTGAAAAACCTGCCCCCGGCGAAGAAGCTCTGCCGGGTATAACCACCTCTCTTGCGCCCTATCTGGGGGGGAAAAAGATTTTCGGATGCCCCTCTGACCGTCCCGCCGCCGACACTAAGGGCAGGAGTCTTTTTGATGCCTGGGGCAGCAGTTACCAGTGGATGAGCAACCTCGACATCAACGGCAAAAAAGCTTCTGAAAAGGAACTGCGTTCTGAACTGTTCAAACTGAAATTGCCGCTTTTGACCGATGGAGACGCCTTCCACGGACCTCAGGGAAGATCCGCCAGTTACAACTGTCTCTATCTTTCCTCCCGTGTTTCCACCGATGCCCTGCAGGAGTTTGCCCCATGAGTATCCAATGTGTCAGTCTTACCAAACATTACGGCAATAAGCGCGCTCTGCAGGAGTTTTCAGTGACCATCCGCGAAGGACGGATCACCGGACTGGTGGGACCCAACGGAGCGGGCAAAAGCACGCTCCTGAAACTGATGACGGGACTTGTCTTTCCTACAGCGGGCTATGTCATGATCGACGGATTTGATGTCCACGCCCGGCACAGGGAGGCAATGGCGCACCTGGGAGCCGTGGTGGAGTGGCCCGGCTTTTACCCTGATCTCACCGCCCGGCAGAATCTGGCAGTCTTTACCGGGGGACACGGCAAAAAATACAGGGAAAAAGTGGATGAGATCACATCATTTCTGAATATCCGTGATGTTCTTGACAAAAAGACGGGAACCTTTTCCACAGGCATGAAACAGCGTTTGGGCATAGCCCTTGCCATGTTGCCTGACTCACGGTATGTGATCCTTGACGAACCCGCCAACGGTCTGGACCCGGCGGGAATCGTAGAGATCCGCGAACTGATCCGTGAATGCCGGACCCGTCTGGGCGTCACAGTGGTAATCAGCAGCCATCTGCTCAGCGAGATCGAAGCCATCTGCGATGATGTGATCATGATCGTCGACGGCAAAGTCCGCGCCGCAGGAGAACTGAAAGATCTTCTGGGCAGCGAACGGCTGCTGCGGATCATCCCCCGTGAAAAGGAGGAGATGCTCTCCTTTTTCCGCCGTGCCTTTGCCGGAAAGCGCCCCTGGATCACCGCTTTGCCGGAAAGCTGCGGCGAAGAGCTTCTTGTGCCTCTGAGCAGAGAGGGGGATCCGGGGGAGATCTGCGAAGAGCTCTGTCATGCCGGACTTTTTTTCAGCCACTTTGCTGTGGAAAAGAAAAATCTGGAAGAGTTTTATATCAACTCCTCAATCCAAGGTGCAAAATGATCCGCGACATACTTTTTGAACTCCTTAAAATGAGCTCTCAGAAAAAGAATTACATCACCCTGGGGGGATATGTGCTCTTTTTCACCCTCTGCTGTATCGCTTTCTGCACATCGACGGACTCCCTTTCTGCCATGCTGGGCTCCTTTGAAATGGACCGTGCCGCAGCAGAAAAGTATCTGGACGGATTCTTCTTTGCAAGAATACTCCTTGTCCCCACCTTCATCGTCCTCATGCCCCTGGTCATGGCGGCGCTGGGGGGGGACTGCATCGCAGGGGAAAGCCAGGAGGGTTCATTGATGCTTTACATGACCCGTCCCCGTTCCCGGACCCGTCTGGTGCTGACCAAATTCTGTTCCATCTACATTGCAGGCTTTTTTTACAGCTCTCTTTTCGCCTGTACGGGGCTTCTGGCGGGGGTGCTGCTTTTCGGACTTGCTCCGGTGCAGGTGCTCCTGATGCCCGGGAGTGTTTTCGGAGCTGTGACTTCGGTCATGAGCAACTCTGAAGCACTCCTCAGATACTTTGGTGCGGCTTTGTATTTTTCCTTTTCACTTATGACTTTAGGCACGATTGCCCTCTTTCTTTCCACCATTTTCAACCGCATGAGCACTGCCGCCATTGCTGTGCTGACCTTATACTTTGTTTCGTACGTTGTTGCATCGCTGCCCATCAGCGGCAGACTGCGTCCCTATCTGGTCTCGGAAATCATGAACAACGCCTTCCTTTTCTGGCTGGACCCCATTCCGCCCGGGAAACTGTGCGTCAATCTGGCGTCTCTTGCCATTTATATAAGTTCATTTCTTCTGGCATCAGTTATTTCATTCAACTGCAAGGATATCCGTTAAAATGAAACCCGAGGTCAACATTACCGATTCTGAACTTGAAGTTCTCAAGGAACTTTGGCTCGTTCCTTCACTCACAGCCCGTCAGCTCACCGACCGTCTGCTGGAGCGGACCTGCTGGAGCGAACCCACCATCAAAACTCTGCTTCTGCGTCTGCTTCAGAAAAATGCGGTCCAACGGACCAGGGCGGGAGAGGGAAAGGTCTTTACCTACCGTGCCCTCATAAGCGGGGAGGAGTACCGTTATCTGGCGGGACGTTCGTTGCTTGACCGTCTTTTCAACGGTATCGCAGGGGAGTTTCTCACCTGTCTGGTCCAGAATGAAAAGATGTCCCCTGAAGAGATCGAATCTTTGAAAAAGCTTCTTGACAGGGCGGCGGAAAAATGAGCTGGCTCATCGTTCCTGTGACGGTCCTGCTGCTGCGGGGAGCCTTTGCCGTACTGCTTCTGGCGGGAGCGGAGTCTATCGGCGGCGACTATCTGAGCGCCCGGGTGCGCCGGGCTCTCTGGATCATCTGCATTTCTCTGATGATGGTTCCTCAGCCGAACCTTCCTTTTCAACTGTTTGCCATCGACTTCACAACTTATTACGAACAAATGATGCACGCCGCCGGGATCTTGCCCCGTGAAATCGCAGATCTTGTGGGGGATATCCGGATCCTCAGGCTGCTCCGTGATTACTCCGTTTCGGTAACGGGACTTGCCTACCAGAACTACCCCTATCTGCTGGGGATCATACTCATGATCGTTCCGGCACTTTTTCTGCAGCTGGGGTCTTATCTGCGCTGCCGCAGCAGAGCACGGAAGTTCAGAAGCGTCAGTGACGAAAGGATCCTCAGGATCTGGAAGCAGGTGCACCATGGCGCCCGTCATCTGCCTTTGCTTCTTGATTCGGGGAGCACCCCCCATCCGCCGGTGCTTTTCGGATTTTTCCGGCAGAAACTGCTGCTGCCCGTGGGGTATATAAAAACGCTTTCTGACAGTGAAGTGGAGCTTCTGCTTGTCCATGAGTACATCCATTACCGTTCCTTTGACGGGATCATCAATATTTTTACCCTCTGTCTGTGGCCCTTTTGCTGGTACAATCCCTTTTTTCTTGCGGCACGGCGGCGGCTGCGGATCAACTGTGAACTGGCGTGCGACGCAGAGGTGCTGAAACGTTTCCCGGAACGTACGGCGGAGTACGGCAGACTTCTTCTTTCCTTTGCCAACAGTGCCCGTCCCCCCGAAGTGACCATGGCGTTCCGCGAATACGCCGGAGAACTCAGGAGCAGGATCATTTACATGACCCGGCTCCCCAACCGGCGGAAAAGCAGTCTCGGAGTGGTGCTGCTCCTGACATTTCTGCTGGCGGCGCCCTTCGGACTCTTTTCTGCAGTGACCCGTCAAAGCGGAAAAAGGCTCCCCGGGGGGAAGGAGGAACTTTTGCTGCCGGGACAGGACTCTTCTGCTGCCATGAGCTGTCTTTTGCAGAAAAATGCAGCATTTTTTCCTTTCAGAAGATCTCTCTTGCTTCCGGAGCAGAACAGTAAGCATTTCAAAGAGTTCCGGAAAGTTTACATCCTTCCCTGCTGCAAAAAAAATTTGATATTTTCCTCTGACTGTCCCATAATGTTTACTGTCGGGGAAAATGGCGGAGAGAGGGACCGCCATACAGATTCCCCACAGTAAAAGCTTTTTGAGAGGAGGAGTATTCAAATGAGGAGCTTTACCACATTCCATCTGCAGTATGCCCACAGATTTTTACGCTTTGAGGGCGAAGCACAGTATCTCCACGGACACACCGGCACTTTGACCATTGAGGTGGAAGAGAGTGTGAATCCGGGAGTCAACATGGTCTTTCCATGCAACGAGATCCGCAAAACCGCCTGGAACATATTGCAGAACTTTGACCACGCATTGATCCTGCGGGAAGACGATCCCCTTCTGGAGCCCATCTTGAAGGTCTATGAAGCCCAGGGCATACGCGGCGGAGCTCCGCGGAACACCATGAAGGGACCCGCTTTCAAAACCGAACTGGCGACCGCCTACCCCGAATGCCGGGTGGTGGTGACAAAGGAATCCATGACCGTCGAAGGCATGATCAAGATCGTCCACGCCCTTCTGAAAGACAAACTCAACATCGTCAAACTGACCTTCACCAGCGGCGACAACGCCGCGTCGGCAGAGTTTCCCCCCTCCGCCCCTTACTGCCGCTGTCCCCGCTGCGGCATCGCCCTTGATGACAAGGGATACTGCCCCAAGTGCGGCTATCAGAAAAAATAACACCTGATCGGCTGAAAAGGGCTGCTGCAAGATCTGCCACCTTGCGGCAGCCCTCATTTTTTCAGGGAGAGCTCTGTTTCTTTTGCGGGCAGAAAGAAATCCGGAAAAATTTTGTTTTACAGTTTGCACTTCAACAGCTGAAATGGTATTTTAAGGAATTGTTATGTTTTAGAACAGAAAAAATCGGAAATTTTTTTACATTTTTCTTAAAAAGCGCCAAGAAATGCCGCCAATAAGCGTCTTATGTTCAGAAAACGTTTTCCGGATAAAACATTAACAAGAAGGTAACTGTATGAAAGAAGAAATGTTTACGCAGCTGATCGATGAATCGTTGCCCATGCTGCGAAGTGTTGCCTATCGCATTTTAGGCAATGCTGAGGATGCCGACGATGCCGTGCAGGAAGCCCTGCTGCGGGCATGGAAAAAGTTCGATTCATTCCAATCCCGTGCCAAGATCTCCAGTTGGGTCTACCGCGTCACAGCCAATGTGGCATACGACATGCTGCGAAAGCGCCAGCGGGAGGAAAAAGCACTGCAGCAAACTCTTCCGGAAGAAACTGCCGCTCCGGAGGAAAACTCAAGGGTCGAATCCCTGACCCGGGCGATCGCAGAACTCCCGCATAAATTCCGTGATGCCCTGACGGCGACCTTTTTCTGCGGATTGTCGGGCGAAGATGCTGCCCGCTTGCAGAACTGTAATGTCAATACCCTGTATTGGCGGGTCAGCCGTGCGAAAGAAATGCTGTATGAAAAATTGAAAGGGTGCTGAATCATGAATAAGAATGAAATTGATAAAATGCTTGAAGATATGCAGAAAAACAATGTTGATACTGTCAAAGAATTTCCCTCTGCAGAAGAGTTCAAGAAAAAATTCTTTGAGAAAGTCAAAGAAGAAAAAGGACCTTCCCGGCGCTCTGCTTTTGCTCTCAGATTGCTGTTTTGGGGAGCCGCAGCCGCCTGTGCCTGTATCGTGGTGATCGCACATTTCGGACAAGAAGTCGCCTCCTTGTCCTCAGCTTTGACCCACAGCATGACCGGCGCCCCGGCAGACAGAGGTGCAACAACATCCGTCAGGTACAGTAGTTCTTTTGCCAAAAAAAAGCGTGCTGCGATTGTTGCCGAAAAAACGCGTGCTGCGGTGTCAGACCGGCATGGTTTCGGAAAGCCGTACTCCACTGGCAGTGAGTGCTCCGTTGCCCCTGTCGGGATGTGGGACCCCAGCCCCTCCCGTCCCAAAGCCAAGAGACCGGCACCTTCTACCCCGGCAGTGTCCCGATCCTCTGTCCGATATGAAAAATTCCGGAGACCTGCGCCCCGGGCAGCTTTCAATACTGAAGAATACAAAACCACCAATGAGAATCCCTTTCTGATGGTGGCGGGCAATCCTCTTTCCACCTTCGGGGTGGATGTGGATACTGCCAGTTACGCCATGACCAAACGGATGGTGCGGCGCAATAACCTTCCCCCGAAACATGCGGTGCGTATCGAGGAGTTTATCAATGCCTTCCGTTACAACTACCCTGCTCCCAGCCGGGGTGAGAAATTTGCCGTTGCCTTTGAGTCCGCTCAGGCTCCGTGGAATCCCAAACACAAACTGCTGCTGATCGGTATGCAGGCGAAGGAGCTGGCTCCGGAAGAACTGCCTCCTGCCAACTATGTCTTTCTGGTGGATAACTCCGGATCCATGTACAACGAAATGCCTCTGGTCATTGAAGCTCTGACCGGTCTCATCAATAAACTGCGTCCCTGCGACCGCCTGAGTCTCATAACCTACAGCGGCAGTGTCAACACCCTGCTGGATGGGATCAGCGCTGACGATAAGGACAAAGCCATAACCATGGTGAAAAACCTCTCAGCAAGCGGTGTCACCAATGGCGGGAAAGCCATACAAAATGCCTATGAAATTGCCCGCAAGCACTTTATCCGCAAAGGCAACAACCGAATCGTCATGATGACAGACGGCGATTTCAATGTGGGTGTTTCCAGCGAAGCCGAATTGGTGGAAATGGTGGAAAAAGAGCGCAAAAGCCTGGTGTATCTGAGCATTTTCGGCTTTGGTCACGGCAACTACAAAGACAACAAGCTCAAGATGCTTGCCAACAAAGGCAACGGCAATTACGCCTATATCGGCTCTCTGCGTGAAGCACGCAATGTTGCTAAAAAATGCTTTGCCGGCAGCATGTTTGCTCTGGCACGGGATGTGAAACTCCAGATCGAATTCAACCCTGCCAGAGTCAAAGGCTACCGTCTGCTGGGCTATGAACTGCGGAACCTTGCCGCAAAGGATTTCAACGACGATACCAAAGACTCCGGCGAAACCGGTGTGGGGCAGCAGGTGACGGCATTGTATGAATTGGTCACAGCCGACAGCAACTCCACTGTTCTCGGCAGTGTGGATCAGCTGAAATACCAGCAGCATGTCAATGTGGGATCCGGAGAGATCCTGACTTGCAAACTCCGTTATCAGGATCCGGAAAAATTCATACCGAGCGTTTTGAAAACCTTCTCCCTCAAGGAGTTTCCCAAGGCGACCGAAAACCTGCAGTGGGCTGGTGCCGTTGCTGAATTTGCGCTGCTGCTGCGGGATTCACAATACAAAGGTTCCGCCAGTTACGCCTCTGTCCTGACCAATGCCAAAAAAGCCATTGGCAGCGACGAAGAAGGCACCCGTGCTGAATTCATAACCCTGGCGCACGCCGTCAAAGATCTGGTTGAAGCCGGAAGGCGGTAAAGAGCTATCAATGAAGCCGTGCGGCGCAAAGTCCGACAAACCGGACAATGCGCCGCACTTTTAGTATGCGCGGCATGCGCATTGACTCGTCGGTGAAAGTCCGATACAGACCTTGTCAGTAGGAACTGTTAGCGAAAGCCAAGGGTGTCCATTGTGAGGTGGAATCTGAAAGAAGGCAATAGCAAAATCCCGGTCTGACGAACAGAAACCGCATATA
>JAZODE010000057.1:0-24773 GCA_045596885.1 Victivallaceae bacterium | reverse complement strand
CTGGCAGAAGCATTACAGAACGCGAATAGGAGCAAGACAAAAGCAGCCTTTTTAGAATCATCTTTTGCTGATTATCCCATTATTTTACGATTTTTTTACAAATAAAACTTGACAAACAGTCTCTCATAGGAGGGGCTGTTGTATAAAATACCGTTGACCGTTGCACCGGCTGCTGCGTAAAATGTTCCATTGATATTGGAGGCTAATCCACCGGAGAAAACAGACATGGAACCACCGGCAATTGTTGCATTATTAACAATTCCGCCGGAGGAGACGTAAAGCCAGGCCCCGGAGTTCACCGTGGTGGCAGTCGCCGTCGTTCCGGAGTGAAGTGTGGCTGCACTAGACAACACCAATCCGCTGATCGTGTTGGGAACAAACGTTACATTGGCGCCATCAGCAACAGCAACATATCCTCCGTTTTCTCTGACTTCTGTCGCCGTGCCGCCGGAGGAGACGTCAAGATGGCCCCCGGTGTTCACCGTGGTGGAGTTAGCCGTGCCCCCGGAGGAGACGTTAAGATAGCCATAAACTCCACCACTCCCAGTCACCGTGGTGGCAGTCGCCGTGCCGCCGGTGAAGACATGCATAGTGCCCCCGGAGTTCACCGTGGTGGAAGTCGCCATGCCGCCGAAGAAGACATGCATAGAGCCACTGTAGTTCACCGTGGTGGCAGTCGCCGTGCCGCCGGAGGAGACGTCAAGATGGCCCCCGGTGTTCACCGTGGTGGCAGTCGCCGTGCCGCCGGAGGAGACGAAAAGATAGCCCCCGGAGTTCACCGTGGTGGCAGTCGCCGTGCCGCCGGAGGAGACGTCAAGATTGCCCCAGGAGTTCACCGTGGTGGCGTTTGCCGTGCCGCCGGAGAAGACATGCATAGAGCCCCCGTAGTTCACCGTGGTGGAGTTTGCCGTGCCGCCGGAGGAGACGGAAAGAGAGCCACCGTTCACCGTGGTGGAAGTCGCCGTGCCGCCGGAGGAGACGTAAAGATGGCACCATCCGTTCATAGTGGTGTCATTTGCCGTGCCGCCGGAGGAGACGAAAAGATAGCCCCCGGAGTCCACCGTGGTGGAAGTCGCCGTGCCTCCGGAGGAGACATGAAGATAGCCACTCCAGTCCACCGTGGTGGCAGTCGCCGTGCCTCCGGAGGAGACGAAAAGATAGCCCCCGGAGTCCACCGTGGTGGAAGTCGCCGTGCCTCCGGAGGAGACGTAAAGCCTGCCCCCGTAGTTCACCGTGGTGGAAGTCGCCGTCGTTCCGGAGTGAAGCGAGGCTGAAGCGTTAGACAGCACTAATCCACTGATCGTGTTGGGGACAAATATTACATTAGCCCCATCGGCAACATAAACATATCCGCCATTTTCTTTGACGGCAGTCGCCGTGCCGCCGGAGTAGACGTAAAGATTGCCGAAGTTCACCGTGGTGGAAGTCGCCGTGCCGCCGGAGGAGACGTAAAGATTGCCGAAGTTCACCGTGGTGGCAGTCGCTGTGCCGCCGGAGGAGACATAAAGATTGCCACTGTTGCTAACCGTGGTGGAAGTCGCCGTGCCGCCGGAGGAGACGTAAAGATTGCCCCCGAAGTTCACCGTGGTGAAAGTCGCCGTTGTTCCGGAGTGAAGTGTGGCTGCAGTAGACAACACCAATCCGTTGATCGTGTTGGGAACAAACGTTACATTGGCGCCATCAGCAACATAAACATATCCGCCATTTTCTTTGACGGCAGTCGCTGTGCCGCCTGAGGAGACGTAAAGATAGCCCCAGGAGTTCACCGTGGTGGCAGTCGCTGTGCCGCCGGAGGAGACGTTAAGAATGCCCTCGTTCACCGTGGTGGCAGTCGCTGTGCCGCCGGAGAAGACGTAAAGATAGCCAATGGAGTTCACCGTGGTGGCAGTCGCTGTGCCGCCGGAGGAGACGTAAAGATTGCCATAGGAGTTCACCGTGGTGTGCGTTGCCGTGCCGCCGGAGGAGACGTAAAGATTGCCCCAGTTCACCGTGGTGGAAGTCGCCGTTGTTCCGGAGTGAAGTGTGGCTTCAGTATAAGAAGACAACACCAATCCGCTGATCGTGTTGGGAACAAACGTTACATTGGCGCCATCAGCAACATAAACATATCCTCCGTTTTCTCTGACTTCTGTCGCCGTGCCGCCGGAGGAGACGTAAAGATAGCCACTCCTGTTCACCGTGGTGGCAGTCGCCGTGCCGCCGGAGGAGACGGAAAGATAGCCACTCCTGTTCACCGTGGTGGCAGTCGCCGTGCCGCCTGCGTAGACGTAAAGCCTGCCCCCGTTCACCGTGGTGGAAGTCGCCGTGCCGTCGGAGGAGACGTAAAGATAGCCCGCGTAGTTCACCGTGGTGGCAGTCGCCGTGCCGCCGGAGGAGACGAAAAGATAGCCCCCGTCGTTCACCGTGGTGGCAGTCGCCGTGCCGCCGGAGGAGACGGAAAGAATGCCATAGAAGTTCACCGTGGTGGAAGTCGCCCTGCCGCCGGAGAAGACGCCAAGCCAGCCCCCGAAGTTCACCGTGGTGTGCGTTGCCGTGCCGCCATCATCGACGTAAAGATAGCCACTGGAGTTCACCGTGGTGGCAGTCGCTGTGCCGCCGTAGGAGACGAACATGGCGTCGTAGTACAGAGTGATACCGCTTGAAGTGATGCCGGAGGAAACATCGTAGCGATAGGCGTAGGCTTGAAGACCTTCTCCGCCGTGGTTGAGGGTGCCTAAGAGGTGGTCGGTTTCGTGGGCGATGGTGGAGATGATTTCGGGATCGGTGGCGGTGGAATCCAGCATAACGAAGGCGTTGTCGGTTTTGTTCAAGTTGTTTTCGTCGATGGTTTCGGCGAGTCCGGCGAAGCTGCCGTACCGGTCAAAGGCAGCAGTCTTGCCGATGAAGATGGTGGAGTATCCGGCAACGGTGGGGCGCTGTGTCACAAAAACAACGTTTTGACCGGCGTATCTTGCGTTGAGTTCAGCAAGGATGTTTTGGATGCGCTCCTCTGTCAAAGAGGAGTTCTGCACTTCAACAGTGTCAAGACTCAGGATCTCGCCATTATAACTGGTCAACTCCCCGTCAAAGTCCAAGTAAATATATTGGACAGCAATTTGCGGAACATACTGTAAGCCGCTGTTAAGGATTTTTTCGTCAGCCATTTTTTCAGAGCTCTTTTTCTTTAAAACTTATGTTATTAATATATCTTTAAGAATAATATAGCACCCTGTAAGGACAAATGCAAGCGTTTTATTTAAAAAGTAAATCGTGAGGAAAATCAAGTGCTTTGCCCATGATTATGCGGGGGCGGCGCACCAATTTGGTCAGACTTGTCCGACCTGTCTGACATGTCAGACAAAGCGCCGCACCGCACGCTCCGGCACACTCAGAGCGCTATACAGTACTGAATGATGCGTGGACTCAAAAGATGATTTTCCTAAAAGAGCTTCTCCATTCCCCTTGAAAAACATTCTTAAAAGAGCTATATTAAGGGGAGTTTTTATTGTTTTTTTATAAAATGGAAGATCCCTTATGATATTGAAAGAACTTCTTGAAAGAAACGGTGTTGAAACAGCCGGTTGTGAAACCTCTTTTCTCACTACTCCTGTGATGCCTTTTTTCCTTGAAAAAGAGTATCTGCGCCGCAGTTGCGCATTGGCAGAGATCCCCGCAGATCTGACGGAAGAAACTCTTGCTTTCGCAGATGAACTCCGGCAAACTCCTCTGCTCAAATCTCTTGCATGGCATCTTTACAGGCTTTTCTGCGTCATGCCCAACTTTAAAGCCTTTCCGGATCACATTGATGCCACAGGTGAAAAAACAGGTATTCTCTATCTCATTATCATGCTTTCACTTCATCCTCATTTGAAGCTGCGCATGGAACTTGAAGGGCTCCCCTCTGAACTGGCTGACCGTGCCATGCCCCGCTGCACATCCCTTCTGGGAAACCGGAGCGTCTGTTATCCGGGCGAAAAGGGACTGCAGGGACGGGCGCTCCCCTTTATGCTCAACTACAAAAACTCCTCCTGTTTCCGTATCGGCAGATTTGACTATGTGCTGACCCCCACTCCGGGGAATTATCCGGAGCTTTTCCGTCACCGTCAAAGCCGCCGTTATGTGGGAGTTTGCCGTGCCAACTGGCGGGTGGATCAGGAAAACACCTTACACAGTTACGATGACGAAAGCGTTCCCCCCGTCGGGATCAAAGAGGAAAACAACGCAATCACCGGCAGAAAGATCGACCTTGTCACGGGAAAGATCACTTCTGAAGAGGTCACTCTCGATCTTGCCGAATATGAAAGACTCCTCGGTCCCGACTCCAATGTGCTTCTCATCCACATTCCCGGAGGAGGCGGCATGACTATGGAAACTTGCAAAGAAAGTTTCATTCAGGCAAGAGAATTCTGCCAAAAATATTACCCTGAAATCAAATTTTCCGTTTTCGGGTGTATTTCATGGGCATTCAATCCGGCGTGGAGAGAATACCTCCCGGACTCCAATCTGGCAAAACTGCAAAGGGGAACGCTGGCGTTCCCCGCCTATTCCCTTTCTCCCCGGAACGGACTTTATTTCGTATTTGCCCGCGATGATGGAGATCCCTCAACTTATCCTGCCGACAACTCCCTGCGCCGTGCCATGATCAAAGCCTGGAACGAAAAGGGCAGTTTAGGCTCAGCAGGCATGCTGCTGCCCCTTGATGAAATCGAAAACTTTCCCTTAACGGAAGTAAAATAAGAAAAACAGAAAACAACAGGAGACAAAAATGGTCACTCTCAAAACCAACTTCGGCGATATCAAAATCGAACTCTACACAGAAGAAGCCCCCATCGGATGCAAAAACTTTCTGGAATATGTGAAATCCGGCTTCTACAAAGATACCCTCTTCCACCGGGTCATTGACGGATTCATGATCCAGGGCGGCGGCATGGACAAAGATTTCAACCAGAAAAAAACCAACGCCCCCATCAAAAACGAAGCCGCCAACCAGCTGCCCAATGTGCGGGGCTCCCTCGCCTACGCCCGTACCCAGATCGTTGACTCCGCCACCAGCCAGTTCTTCATCAATCTGGTGGACAACGATTTCCTGAACTTCCGCAGCCCTACCCCTCAGGGGTACGGCTACTGCGTTTTCGGCAAGGTGGTCGAAGGCATGGATGTGGTGGATAAAATCGCAAAAGTCAAAACCGTTTCCCGTGGATTCCATCAGGATGTCCCTGCTGATCCCGTGGTGATCCTTGACGCAGTTGAGGAGTAAAACAGTTTTATGGATACGCTCCCCGGAGTCGTTGCCCTTGAAGCAGATGCAGAAAAAATGCGTCTCTATTTCCACGAAGGGAAAAGTCACAGGTGCGAGGAACGCCCCTTTGCACCGTGGTTCATCACAGAGGAACACTTTGAGGGAGCGGAAGAGCTGGCAGGGGATCTTCCCTTGCGTTACCGTGTCCCCGGTGCCGATCTGCCGAAAAATGCTGCTGTTTGCAATATCAGAGACAAGCGCAGTGCGGCAATGATCGACTCCGGGATCCGTCTTTTCGGCGGCATGAGCTTTGACCAGCTGCGCCGGATGCAGTTCCAGGTCGAAGCCAATGACGGAACCATTGAAAAAATCTGCTGCGCTGACAACAGCCATTGGTATTGTGAATTCACCGGCAGCGAAACAGAGATCATCACCCATTTTGTCGCCGCTCTTCAGGAGCGTGATCCCGATGTGCTGGAAGGATATGACTTCTTCCGCAACGACTGGGAGATCCTGAAAAAAGCGGCAGCCCGGAAGAAAATCAAACTTCTCTGCGGCAGAGACGGCAGCGCTGTCACCTCTTCCCGCAGCAGCGTGGGCATCGGCGAAAGACGGTTGAGCTACACAAAGTTTGAATGTCACGGCAGACATCTGATCGATGTCTTTCTCATGCTCCAGCTTCACGATGTGGCAAGACGGGAGCTTGAAAGTTACGATCTGGAATATGCCGCCGAGTTTTTTGAATTGCGTTCAGAAAAAAAAGTCATGCAGATCGGAGAGCTTTCAGCACTCCTGACGCCTGCTTACTTCTACTGTACCACTTTCATTCCCGGCACTTTTCAGGATGTGGCTCTGCGGGGCAACGGCAGCAAGATCGACCTGCTCCTGACAGGGGCTTATCTGGAACGCCGCCACTCCCTGCCCCTCCCTCAGCCCCCCGTATTTTTCCCCGGAGCCACCAGCAAGGCTGAAAAGCACGGCATCTTCGCTCCTGTATGGCACTGTGATGTGCGTTCTCTCTATCCCTCCATACTGCTGGCAGAAGATCTTTCCCCCGTCAGCGATGAGTTGAAGATCTTTCCGGAACTGCTCCGGGAGCTGCGCCGCAAACGGTTGGAGGCAAAGGACAAAGCCAAAACACTTTCAGGCGCTGAAAAAGAGCACTGGAATGCCATGCAGAGTGCCCTTAAAATCCTTATCAACTCCTTCTACGGCTATCTGGGATTTGCTCAAGGAAGTTTCAACGACTTTGCCCTTGCGGCACAGGTGACTGCAAAAGGGCGTGAAATACTGGCGCTGCTGACCGCTTTTCTGGCGGAACAGGGGGCAGAGATCATTGAAATGGATACCGACGGTGTTTATTTCACGCCGCCCAAAGGCGCCAAGCCGGAGGAATTGGAGTCCAGAATTCAAAAGGCTTTACCCGAAGGCATTGAAATAGAACTTGACGCCCTCTTCCCCGCCATGTACTCTTACAAGGCGAAAAACTACGCCCTTCTCACTGCCGAAGGCGAAATAAAACTGACGGGCGCCGCCTTGAAATCCCGGGGCATGGAGCGTTATTTCAGGAAAACTGTCAAAGAGCTCCTCCGGCTCAGGCTGACAGGCAAAGAGTCTGAAATTCCTCAATTCCACGACCGCTGCCGTGATAAATTGAGCTCCCATCAGGTTCCTCTGGCAGATCTGTGCAAAAATGAGACCCTCAACGACACTCCTGCCAACTACAAAAAGAAACTTGAAGCAGGCTCCGGAAGGCGCAGTGCCGTTTATGAACTGCTCCTCAAAGCAGAGCTTCCCGGCAGAGTGGGGGACAAGGTCGAATATTACATCACCGGCACCAAAGCAAAAGTCGCCGTGGTGGACAATTCAAAGCTCCTCTCTGAAAATCAGGGAGAAAGGGACGAAAATACCGCCCTTTACCTGGCTAAACTGGATGAACTGTTTGCCACATTTTCTGAGTGATCTTCAACTTTTCAAAGTAAAAAAAGCGGAAGAACATTCTTTGCTCTTCCGCCTTCTTTTTGTGGAACAGGGAATCTGTCAGAATTTGACGATCTCTCCCGTTTCAGCAGACTCCATCATGCCCAGACAGAAGGTCATGGCGTCGATGGCAGCATCAGCTCCGGCAAGAGGAGCTTTCTTATTGATGACACAATCCACCAGATAAGCCATTTCATGGGCGTACATGTTGCCTGAGATCTCCTCCTGCAAATGTCCTTTGACGCCTTCGTCGATCTCGATCTTGGTTTCGGCGCCGCCGATGTCAAAGAAAGAGACGCCCTGAGAATCTGAGAACTTCAAGGCACCTTTGTCTCCATGAATGGTCATAAAGGTATCAGAGGGACCGCCCCGGAGCCAGGAACACTCCAGATTGCAGATGACGCCCCCTTCATAAACAGCGGTTGCGCTCACATAATCCCGGGGCTTTTCCAGATCTTTGGGCAGACGGAAGGACTGGGCGTAAACGCTGACCGGTTTGCCGAGGAAGAGATTCTGCAAGTCGCAGTGATGGGCAAGCATATCCAGCATGACACCGCCGGACTTGTCATAATCGGTGAACCAATCGCCCCATTCCCGCTTGAATCCGCCGAAGAGACAGCAGACAGAAGAGCTGATGGGCTTGCCGATCTTGCCTTCTGCAAGCATATTGCGCATGGTGATCACAGCGGCAGAGTAGCGGCGAACAAATCCGATGGCGAAAAGATTCTTGTAGCTGTTGATCATGGGAGCGAGCTCTTTGAAATCCTCTTTGGAGCGGCACAGGGGCTTTTCACAGAAGATGGGTTTGCCCGTTGCCATAGCGGCAAGGAGTCCCTCTTTGTGGCAGTAGGTGGGGGAGGCAATGACGATCAAATCCACATCAGGGCTATTGACCAGAGCTGCGGCAGAGTCCATGATCTCCATGGTGGGATGCAGCTCTTTCATGGCGGCAGCCTGTGCGGGCACGATGTCATAAACAGCGGTCAGAGTGACACTTTTCAGCTTTGCCAGATTTCCGGCATGGGCTTTGCCCATGCGTCCGGCACCGATAATACCGACTTTCAACATTTCAGTTTGCTCCTTGTATGGTTGATTTGATCAATGCAACAGCATCTTTGATGTCTTTTTCCTGTTCGGGACCGGGAACGAGCTCTCTTTCGATGATGAGAGGACCGTTGAATCCGCCGTCAACAAGCCGTTTGAGCAGTCTTGTGAAGTTGGTGGCTCCCTCTCCCAGAACGGTCTCTTTGCCCCTGACAGCACCTTCCACCGGAGGATTGGCATCCTTGCAATGGATGACTTTGATCTTGTCGGCAAGAATATCCACCAGACCGGCGGGGTCGCCATTGTTATAGATCAGAAGATTGGCAGGGTCAAAGTTGACACCCACATTGGGCTCATTGATATCAGCGATGGTCTGTTTCAGATGGACCGCTGTTTCGGTACCTGTTTCAAAGAGGAACTCCTGCCCCAGAGCTCCGGCAAAACGGGCAAGCTGCTGCATATCAAGGATGAAACGGTCGTAGAATTCGTTTCTTTCTTCGGGCACAAACCCCACATGGCAGGTGACATATTTGATATTATAGCGTTTGCACCACTCCATAAGGCGGCAGGAGATGAGCATTCTTTCACTGCGGGTATGAGCAGGAACGATACCGATGCCCTCTTTGGGATTCTTCCAATTCTGATTGGGGTAGGAAAGGAACATGGAAGGAACTGTGATGTGGTATTTCCCGAAAAGTTCAAAAAGTGCATCTGATTTCTTTCTTGCTTCATCGGTGGGCGCCAGATGCTCTTCAAAGACACCTGCGATCTGGATGCAGTCAAGTCCGATCTCGTTGAAAAATGCGATGCGCCGCTCGTCGATATGCGGACATCTGATAAGAGTACCGATGTTCATTTTTTTATCCTTTTTATTTTGTTTTATGGACCAGAGGCAGCACAGCCTCCGGGTAATCGGTCATGATTCCTGTTGCACCACACTCAAGCAAATAGCGGGTCTGGCGTTCAAAGTTGGCTGAATAGACATTGATCTTTATGCCCAGTTTCTGCGCCATTTCGCAGTACTCCGGGGTGATCCCTTCATAAACGGGCTGGGCGATGAAACAGCCGTAGTCATGAAGATCATGGAGCAAAGCCATTGAAGTGCGTTTGCCGGGGGTGTTCTTATTGAGGATGCACAAAGGTATTTCAGGGTCGATGGCTCTGATCCGGTCAGCCTGCTCAAAGTTATCCATGGTGAGATAAGCTCTTTTGTACATGTCAAACTCCCGGTAGAGTCCGCAGATGCGTTCCAGACCTTTCTGATCTCTTTCGTAGACCTGGATATTCATAAAGATCTCTTTCCCGTACTGTTCCAGCACCTCCTGAAAAGAGGTAATGGGACAACTGGGCAACTGCGGCTCAGAAAGGGTTCTGCCTGTGGAATCAGGGAAATATTGCCAGAAACTGAAGTTGAGCTTCTTCAATTCGGCAAAGTCAAGATCATAAACATCACACTCCACATTGGCAGTGGCTTTCAAACTGACATTGTGCTGCAATACCGGCACTCCGTCTTTGGAAATACGCAAGTCGAACTCCACAAAGTCACACCCCATATCAATGGCAGATCTCACGCCGATGATGGAATTAGCAGGGGCATGACCGATATTGGTGGAGTGTGCCGTAACAACTGCCCTGCCCCCCTTTGCGTAGAGCTCATGGAATGAATCATATTTCATTGTCAAGACAAAGCTCCAACAGTTTGCTGCACCCGGCAAAAACATCCTTCCAGGTGGTCTCAAAGTCACCGCTGTACCAGGGATCGGCAACCTCTCCCGGACGGTCGGTGTAATCAAGAAGCATACGCAGTTTATTGTCAGGATCACCGTTCCAGAAGCGCTTCATATTCCGCATATTGGCATTATCCATGCCGATAATGAGGTCGTAATAGAGGTAATCTGCAGCGGTGATCTGCCTTGCACTTTTTCCGGAGCAGTCGATCCCTTTGCGCTGCAGGAGGCGTCTGGCGGGAGGATAAACACTGTTGCCCAGTTCTTCGGTGCTGGTGGCAGCTGAAGCGATTTCAAAAGCCTCAGCTCTGCCTGAATCGGACACAAGTTTCTTCATGCAGAACTCTGCCATGGGGCTGCGGCAAATATTGCCGTGGCAGACAAAAAGTATCTTTATCATGGTATTTCTCTCTGAAAAAATCCTTCTTTGAGAAGTCGAACGAGCCATTTCTATAAAGTATCACTCTGAAGAGCTGTTTTCAAGTGCAATTTGTTTAAAAGTTCCATATTTCTTCCTGAAAAAAATCAAAAGCCCCAGCGTCACCAACGGAAACAGCGCTCCCATTGCCAAACCGCAGCGCAGACCGAACTGCTCAGGAGTCAAACTGCTTGCTTTGAAGATCCCTTCAAGGAAAGAAACAGAAGAAGCGTTATCGGCAATAACACCGAGAAAGTAAGGTCCCACTGCAGCGCCGATGTCGCCCCCGGCAGCAAGCATGGCGTAGAGCCACGCTCCGGCAAAAGGGAAGACCCGCGCGGCAAGGACCACCGAACCGGGCCAGAGAAGACTTGTGGCAAGGCAGCACAAAGCACATCCGACCAGAGCGAAAACAGGATTCCCGGAAAGAGCCGCAAGAAGATAAAGCCCCACAGCTCCGGCTGCCCCCCAGATCATAAAGTTGAGCACATCATATTTTTCGCCCCGGAGTCCGTAGAGCAATCTTCCCGTTCCCAGCATGACTGCCCCCATACACATTCCCAGAGTATCTCCCACCACTTTGGGCAGCTGAATGGCGCGTTCAAGAAATGCGGAGCTCCACATGGGCATTGAAACCTCAGACATACCTCCAAAGGCAATAATGGCAATAATAAGGTAAAAAGCCCCCTGTTTCATCAGCACCGCTGCCCCCTGCCGTTTTTCCCCCGGGATCCGGGGTGGCATGGGACAGGTGATAAACTGCCAGATATTCACAAGGGGCAGTATCGCCCATGCGGCAAGGATCCACTGCCAGCTTTTGATGCCGAAGATCCAGAGTGCCAGCGTGGTCAGAAGTACAACGGTCAGCTGCCCCCAGGCGTAAAAGGAGTGGAGCACACTGAGCATGGCAGCCTTTTCTTTGCCCGGAATACCGTTGATGATGATGTTGAGCATCAGTTCAAGCAATCCCCCTGTAGCTGAAAAGATGATCGTTCCCAAAAGAAATCCCGGGAAAGGATTTTCCAGAAATACCGGGGACAAGGCAAAGATCAGATATCCGGCAATGGTCAATGCCGGGGCAAGTATGGCAAAGGGACGGCATCCGTAACGGTCAACGGGCCAGCTGAAAAGTATATCAGCCGCCACCTGCGTCACATAATTGGCGGCAAGAAGAATACCGAACTGGGTGTAACTCAGTCCGTAAAGCATTTTCAACGGAATAAAAAATACCGGCGTCAGATTGATGACCAATGCGCCGATGAAATTGGCTGTGTAACAAGCTGTTGCCGTTGAACGGTAGGAAACACTCTGCTCCATAAGTAAAACCTTATAAAAAAACTCCCGGCACCGTTTCGTGCACCGGGAGCAGTTGATCCAAATTCAGCGATGGACAAGGACCCGCTTTTCATATTCACGGATCGAATCCATGACCTGAAAATCGTTAGGCATGTCACAACGCGCCAGGAATTCCTCCCAGACAGCGCCCCAGGGCAGAGACTTGGCAGCTTCCTGAGCAGCAAGGCGTCCGGTGTAGTCGAACTGTTTTTCGGCTGCGGCGGCGCTCCGGGGCTCCAGCAGAGCGATCAGGAGAGCCTTGCGGAAGTTACGGGTACCAATGACCCATGCCGCAGTGCGGTTGATGCTGGCATCGAAATAGTCCAGAGAGACATGGATCTTATCCAGATAATCGTAAGCGGCACATTCCCGGGCAATGGCGAGAAGTTCATCATTGAGTGTCAGTACATGGTCACTGTCCCAGCGGACGCCGCGGCTCACATGGAGCAGCACCTCATCCATCATGCAGAAGTAAGCTGAAAGCTTGTCAGAGATGACCTCGGTGGGGTGAAAATGTCCGGAGTCAAAGCAGAGCATCTTGCCCCGGGTAGCTCCGTAAAGGAGATAGAACTCATGGGAGCCCACAGTACAGCTTTCACAGCCGATACCGAAAAGTTTGGCTTCGACGGCGTCTCTTTCATACTCTTCGGAAATGGGCTCTTCAAAGCACTCATCAAGGGCATCCATCAATCTTTTCCGTGCGGAATAACGGTCTGCCGGAGTATCTTTGTACCCGTCAGGCGCCCAGAAGTTGCAGACACAGGGACTGCCCAGTTCCTTCCCGAAAACCTCACCGATGCGGCGGCAGGCGATACCGTGGTCGATCCAGAACTTTGAAATCGCCCGGTCAGGGTGGGAAAGAGAAAGATTGTGGACCAGTTTTTCATGTCCGTAAAAAGCAGGAGCAATATCCATGTGGAGCTTTTTCTCTTTCGCCCAATCCAGCCACCGTGAAAAGTTCTCAATGGTGAATCCGTCACGGTCAACGCCGGGGATCATCTTATCGACCTGATGCCCCTGAAGTCCGATGCGGTGTGCACCGGGGAGCAGATCAAGGGTAAAGTCCAGATCTTCTCTGAGTTCATCGGCACTGCGGGCGCGTCCGGGATAATTTCCCGTCACCTGACAGCCCCCTGTCAGAGAAAAGCTGTCACTTTCAAATCCCATCACATCATCGCCCTGCCAAGCGTGGATACCAACTTCAACAGCTGCCGCCTTAGTCAAAGCGGCTTCCACATCAACGCCCTGAGCGGCATAGATCTCACAGGCGTCCTTGAAAAATTTTTCTGATTTCATTACTTTATTTCCTCCCAAGAGTTGACCGGATATTCCGGATATTCCTGCGGTATCACCCGGCACTGGGGCGGTGCCCCGACGCGGACAGCGAGACCGCCGTTTGCTTCTTTGCGCCACTCGACACGGATCCTGCCGTGGGGAGTGGGGATCTCTCCTGCGGCATGGGTCAGTTTGCCGGGAGCGATCTTGACGGTGAAGGCGCCGAAACCGGGTTCCACGGGGCGGACACCCAGCAGATAGCGGCCGGAGTAGGCAACAGAGATGCCGCTCCAGGCGTGACAAAGGCTGCCGTTGCCCCCCATATCGGCGGGACCGCCGCCGGTTTCCCAAGTGGTAGTGGCACCGTAATCAAGCATAGGCTTGAATTTTTTGAAAAGATTTTCGTCGTACTGCTTTCTGGATTCCGGCGTACAGTTCATAAGTGCTTCCATCTCAAAAAGCTGGTTCTGTGTGGAAACATCAATGAGCTTGCCGGAGTTGAGGGATTTCCACAAGAGGGGCATCCGCTCTTCGGGAACCAGTCCCTGAGTAATCATAAGGCACTGGGTCAGGGCATAAGCATAACGGTTTTTACCGGGAAGCTCAACGCCGTAAAGCTCCTCTTCACGGAATGTCTCTTCCACAGTTTTGCCAAGTTTTTCAGCGATGGAGGCAAGTTTTTCAGCCCGCTCAGCATTGCCCATGGCATCGTGAAGATAAGCGGCTGCTTTAAGAGCTTCAAAGAGATAAAGGTTCCAGAGGGACTGGGGATATCTTCTCATATCGTTGATTTCGCCCACCCATTCAAAGAAGTGCCAGAAGCGGGGGTTTTCGGGGATGTAATAAAGTCCCTTTTCCTCGTACTGCAGCACATTATCAAGGATCTCATCAACAGTCGGCATGTGATTTTTGAGTCCCTCCCAGAAATCACCGAAAAGCAGACGGTCACGCAAGGCGACGATGTAGGCAAGGGTGAACATGGGGATGGTCCGCAAAGTGGCATCTCCGGGTTCGGTGAGAGAGAGGAATCCGTCAACACAGGATTTCCGCATGAGATCAAGGGAAGCTGCGGCAAAGTCATAATTGCCCCACACATAGTACCCCAGCATCATCTGGATCCGGGCATCAAAGTTCCAGAGAGCCTGTTCGCGCCACGGACAATCCTCGTAGTGTTCGTGCATACACAAAACCATGGTGTGCCGTGAAATATCGTTCAAGTGGAGCAGTTCACCATCTTCGCATGAAAACTCTGCCGCAGGGGGCAAGGGGAGCCTGAGGGGGATCAGTCCAGCGGAACACAGAGCCGTCTCCCCGGTCATAGAGGTAAAGTGGAGCTCAAGATAGCGTGCTCCGATACGGCGGTGTGCAAAGACAAAGTCGTTGATACCTTCCTTACAGACATAGCGGTCGGTAAAGTTGTATCTGTCCTGAGCGCTCATGACTCTGCCGTAGACCAGATGTTCGCCGTGGGCGATATCCACAATGGTTCCGGCGGCGGCTTTCAGGCGCAAATGGAGATAACCGCACTCCTCCTTTTTCAGATCCAGCAGCAGCATGACGCCGTTTTCGCCGTTTTCACCTGAGACCGGTTTGATGGTGTAGAAGCGGTCGCCGGCACCGTTGAAAGACAAACCTTTGCGGGAAAGAATAGCGTCAAAAAGGATATCTTCAATATCAAAAACATCATATCGTTTGCCGGGACGCAGAAGATCCGCGAAACACATCTGAGCCGGAGTCTTTTCAGGATCTTCTTTACGGACGATCCAGCCGCCGAACTCCAGCATGGTGGTCAATTCGGGCAGCTCATTGACCTGAGGGACAGGACGGGGAGAAAGGGTCAGAGGAGCTTCTTCAGCAGTGTAGACGCCAGCGTTTTCCCATGAGGAATCGTCGAAATCCGCCTCTTGCCAGGGAAGTTCTTTGCGGGCATCGTATTCAAAAATGAATCCGGCCTGAAAGGTCATCTGACGGGCGCTGTATGAAAGAAATCCCGGTTCGTCGGCACATTTCCATGTTTCATCGGTAGCGCAGATGATCTCTCTGCCGGAAAAAACGACAGCTCTCAGAGAAGCGATACCGGGAAGATAAACATGGAATTTAGTTCCCAGATAGTGTACAGAGACAGCGATGACATTGGTTCCCTTTCTCAGATAGGGAGCAATTTCCAATGTGCTGTAACTGCGATCTTTGGGATAGTCTGAAAACTGTCCCCCGGGGACACGGACTCCGTTGACATAAAGAACAAAAGTGGAGTCTGCGGCGATCTGCACTGCGGCAGTTCCGGGGATCTCGTCAAGATGAAAAGTTTTCCGGAATGCTTTGTATGAGTCGATTTTTCCGCACTTGGCGGCGTCCCATATCCACTTGACGGCGGGATTGAAAATCGCATCTGCCATAAAATATATCTCCTTGTTTTGTCAGGTAATATTCACATGGAGATAATTTAATGTTCCAAAGGCAAAAAAACAAATCAAAATTGTAAAAAAAAGTGATTTATTCAACACTTTTCCGCCATTTCTGCTTTGTGAAGATAAGATTCTCACTTTCGTACCCCAGAGCGGTGACATACTGAATGAGTTTTATCAACTCACCCTGAGGGATCTGCGGCGTCCGTGCAAGGATCCACAGCAAGGAATAATCGCTGCCGGTGACTACGGCAATGCTGTAATCGTTATTCACATAAATGATCTTGTAAACCGAGGAAAAAGGAAAGAAAAACTGTACCTTCAAAGCCCCCACTTCCGGGCGCACGGTAAACCATGCTTTGCCGGTGACGGACTTTAACTTTCCGCAGCGCATTCCGGAGTTGACCACTTTCAAAGTACCGTCAGGGTTCAGGGTATAAGATGCCCTGACATTGTAAAGCCCTCTTTCAAACCAGTTGGGCATCCGTGCGATCTCATACCAGGTCCCGGCATACGAAGCAGCATTGAAATATTCCACGGCGGGGATCCCCTCAGTAGTGGAGTCGGTACAGCCGCTGCAAAACAAAAGTCCGACGGCAACAGCCCCGAGAACAAATGATTTTCCCATAACAAACTCTCCTCTTTCTCTTCCGGAGAGTCATTATATACTGTTTGGAAAAGTTTTTCAACTTTTTTTCCAAGCTCTTCAGTACTGGAAGGCGCTCTGAGTGCGCATGGGTGTCTGGTGCGGCGCATTTTACGGACTTTGACAGACTGAAACGGACTTTTACGGACTTCAGTTGGTGCGCCGGTGCGGCGTGATCAAACGCTAAAAGGGGGTTGCGGCAAAAACTGCCGCAGCCCCCTTTGATTGAGGAGTTAAGATCAGGAGATCTTCAAGGCGAGAGTACCTCTATTGTTTTCGAGGGTGTAACGCTTGTTGTCATACACAAGTGATTCACCAACAGCAAGGGAACCGCAGTCGTTGCCGTCGCCGATGTAGAGGGTGACTCTTTCGCCGAAATCAGAGGCATCACCTGCCAGATCATAGGTGCCGAGGGCCTGATCCAAGCCGACCTCCATGGAGTAGCGGGTCACGGAATAGAAGTTCCCGATATCGTCAAGGACAATGCAAGAATTTTATTGAATTTTTGAATAAAAAAGATGCCCCGGTGCGCACCCGATAAATTGGAGGAGTAAATCCCCAAAGTTATTCAAAAAAAGCCGAAACATCCCCTCTTAAAAGTTTCAAGCCACTCCTACAATCAGTTTCACTGACAGACATCTTCACTTGCGACTGCAAAAGTATCGACTTGTCCACTACTCTTGGCTCTTAACGAAAATATCAATTCCGAATCTTTCTGCAATAATGTGCAAAAGAAAGAGCCATACATAGCAGACATTCCTACCTGTATATCACCTATAAAAATTCCATCATCAAAAATCTTCAGTTTGTCGGTAAAATCCTCTACACCTCCGGCAAGGACATACTTCCCGAAAAGTACATCTGATATATCTACGGAAAAAGAATTGGCATTATCAAAATAGTCAAAGTCCTCTATCACGCCTTGCCCACCAGATGAAATTTCCTGCAAATCAAAAATGATTGAAGCTGAAGACACGTCAATTTCACTGCCTTCCATTACCTCAACATTTCCTGCAAAATAATTCACCCCGGTCAGCTCAGCTCCATCGTAGAATACAAGAGTTGACTCTTGCTCCATTTCTATTTCTGACACAACGCCGCCACCACCAACACCGACATAGGATCCTTCCTGGAGCAGAATATTTTGGGCGCTGGCTCCGGCATAAACATGCAAATTACCCGATTGAAGGGTTGTCGTATCAGCCATGGCCCCCGATGACAAGATAATGGTTCCGCCAAGGTCTGCATAAGTATCACGGATCACTCCATTGCTCCATACCATCAGCTGTCCCTGATCCGTGATAGTCGCATTGCTTGCGTAAGCCCCCGCACCTATTCCCAGATAACCGGATTGCTTTGCTGTAACGCTGTTGACTACTGCGCCAGAATACACATGAAGTGCCCCTTGGGAATTTATGGTCACAGAACTTGCTTCCGCACCATCGAAAAGAGTGGTAGTCCCAAAAGAATTTATCGTATTGCCAACAACTGTTCCGCCACCATAAACTGTCAATTCAGCACCACAGTTAACAGAGACCTCACTGGCAACAGCTCCGCTCCAAAGGGTCGCTTTTCCATAGGGATCCAATGTTGCGTCCTGGATGATTCCTCCCCCGCCGATACCCAGGAATCCCTTTTCTCTGACAACTGTATTTGAAGCCACAGCACCGGAGTAGAGATGAAGTCCTCCCTGTGAATTCAGCACCGTGTTTTCTACAAAAGCACCACTTGAAAGAATGATTGCGCCCCAGGCATTGACCGTATTCTCAATAAGTTTTCCCCCATCCCGGACGATTAATTCTCCGGCATAATCAACAGTTGTAGCACTTGCAATGCCGCCATGACAGATCTCAAGATTTCCTGAGTGTTCGAGTACTGTATTTCTGGTAATCGCGCCAGAATGTACCAACAGTGTACCTGAACCGTGAATTTGAATATTTTCTGCGCTACCTCCGGATGAAAGAGTAACACAGCAGTTTTTATAAATATCAATATTTTTGGCGATCCCCCCGGAACAAACGACAATCATATCCTCTTTTCCATGCTCTAATGCCATGTCAGAAACATGCGTTGCCTCTTGCGTGACGATTCCTGAAGAATACACATAAACCAAACTGGATGAATCCGCAAAATCAGTTATGGACAGGTAGAGATTCTCGTTGTTTCTGTTCAGAGTGTAAGTGCGGGAATCAATTTTGAATGAATCATCCACCCGCAAATCAAATTTTGTGTTATTTTCTTTTGCTACAACAGTAACGGCAGCGTTAAAAGAGTTTGCATTCCCGGCAAGAATATAATCCCTGCATGACAAATCGCTGCTGACATAAACAAAATAATCGGGCATTCCCTTCAGCATTGATATATCGTTTATAAATGCTGAATTTTTATCACTTGCAAGATTCCAGTGTATTTCCGCACCGGAACAAGCCGAAACGATTCCATTGCCCCCAATATTCAATTCACCGCAAACAGTACCTCCTGAGCTGATGATCAAGCTGCCATAATCATCCACCTGAGTATCGGCTAAAGAAGCTCCGCTATTAACAACAACAGCCCCTTCGGAATCAACAAAGGTGTTTTGTGCCATTCCTCCATCATTCAAAATCATCACGCCACCGCGCCCGATATTGAAATCAGTAACGAGACCGGAGGAGTTCACCTGAACCTCATCCGCCTGATCATCAGAGGAAATGCTCATGCTTGAAAAAATCCGCCCTCCAGACTCTAATATTTCCCCTTCACAAAGAAAAACCACAGGAGAAATCTCAACCGGCTTGATTCCTAAAGCATTATCCGCATAAACCAATGTCCAATTGTTGCTTAAATTTTGTGCATAGTTCAACACAAAAGATTCATCTTCATAAGTCACATTCACATTAAAGGAATACAGTTCCTCAGCAGTTTCTGTTTGTAAGACCCAAAGGATATCATCGCAAGAAGGTTCTTGGAGCATAACATTCAGCATTCCATTTGTTTGCTCCTTAAACTCAAGGGAATTTCCATCAATGACGATGCATGGAAGAGTGCCATACTCGCCTGTTGCAGTTATGTTTACAATCAGCTCACCGGAAGAATCTTCTACATTCCCATAAAATAGTGAACCGGTTTCTAAATCCAAAGTGTTCCTGCCGCCCCCCAAATGAAGATTGCCAGCGATAAAAGCACCGTTCTTCAACATTATGCTGTCATCTTCATCGCCGGAAACAACAACTGAGACCAAATCAGTCTCCTCAAAAAATTCCAGATTACCGTCCTTTTGTTTCATATTCGTCAACAGTTGGGAATTGGTAAAATCTGAGGTCCCGGCAAAAATAATTCCGCCGTCAAGAGTCATTTGGATGCAACCTGTATCAGAAAGCCCAACAGCATACTGGGCTGCAACTGAATTCAAAATGATAGCTCCGGTCATATTTGAAACATAAATGCTCTGCCTAGAAGTTATCGCACATTCAGCATCTACACACAAATTGATATTCCAATCTTCAAACTGCAGCTTGACGTCTGAAGTAAAATAAACAGCTTCATCAAGTGTTATAACAGCATCATTTACCTCTTCGCTGAATGAAAAACGGGAGGTTTTGCTGTTTTGAATATGATTTATACGCTCAACTCCCCGCAAAAAGGAGCCCCCCCAGTAAATGCTTTCCGGCGATGAAACAAGGACATGAACATCTGGGGAAATATCTAATCCGAGAATCTCAATATTCTCCATGAACATTTCTTCCATAGTATACCATTTGGTTCTGGAACTGTCAATCCCAAAACCATAATTGAGGTGGTACTCGTAAGAATCAGTATCCTCATTGTAACGATAGCCATCAAGGAATATACTGTGTCCCGGAATATCAACCCGTACAATTTCTCCGTAATCCAAATTTTCCCGAATGATCGAATAAGCCAAATCAGTAAGCTGATTACTTATGTATCCATTAATTTTTTTTCTTTCAAAAAACGCGGTATTGATTTCACCAACGGAAAAATAACTGTCAAAATCGCTTGCTTTGTATGCACGCAAATTCAAGCTGCCATCAAATGTTGTATTTAACGATACGGATGTTCCTGTCGTTCGACCATAGATAGAATGATTTTTAACTCCGCAATAAAAATTGAGTGCTGCAATAAACTCTCCGGAATTATAGTTTGAAATTTCGGAAAGGATCTCATTCATGTGAGAAATCGATCCTTCACGAAAATCAGAACTTTCGGAGAGATAATATTTTCGATTGCCGGATGAATCCAACTGAAAATAATCTTCTCCGCTAACCTGTAAATCAAGATCGTATCCACGCGAAAGCCAATAATACAGGATTTGAGCATCAGCTGTATTGGTGCAGCCTGTAACTGATCTTGTTTGCGAATTTCTGGAGAGGTAAGGACAAAAATCATTATATTTATATCCTTCCAAAGCAATCTGCTCCCCATCAACACAAATGTATATCGTTCCACTTTGATCCCACAGTGTGGTTGCAAGAACGACTCCTGCATTATTGACTTTCTGCTGTGAATACATTTTTTTACTTTCTGTCGAAAAAAATCAATTATGCCAACAAATCCGAATCATTGTTGTAACTGATTTTCGTAATCTCAAGGCTCAGCGTATCATTATTAGCATAGAGAGCATAATTCAAGCCTCCTTGAATCATAGATTCCCCGATTCCAATGGAACCAACATCAACATCATCAATGTACAGAGTAAGTTCTCTGCCTGCAAAGCTGTCAATGTCAGTAGCCAGGTCAAACCAGCCAATCTGGGAACTTGTTACCTCTGCGGAAAATCGTTCCACTCCTTCGAAATAATCCAAACCATCAAGGATGGCATCCTGAGTGGTATTTCGATTTTCGAGAACAAGGTTGATGTACGCACCGTCTGCCTTGACATATCCATTGGCAAAAACGGAACCGGCATAGGCTTGCCAGCCAGTGACGATCGCATTCTCATAGAAGGTGATAGTTGCACCGTTTTCCTGGTTGCAGCTGTACAGCAGACCGCCTGCTCCAACACCGAGGTGAGCACCACCATTAACAGTAGTCGAATAAGCTGAGGCACCATCATAAATATGATAGCCGCCCTGAGCGTTGATGGAAGTAAAGTTACCAATAGCACCGGCAGAGAGGATCAGAGCTCCCCAGGTATTAATGGTATTGTACTCTGCCAATCCACCGTTAAGAACTGTCAATTCGGCAGCGTAACCAATATCAGTCTGGCTTGCAACTGCTCCGCCGTAAAGTGTAGCTTTTCCGAAAGAATCCAGCTGAGTTTGATAGACTTTTGCAGCTCCCCCAATTCCCAGGAATGCATCCTTTTTAACGGTTGTATTCGATGCGACACCACCGGCATAAACATGCAGACCGCCCAGAGAATTGATAACGGTATCTTTGGCAACAGCTCCATTGGAGACAATGATTGCTCCCCATGTATCAATGGTGTTACCTTCGACAGTTCCACCGCTGTAAACGGTCACAGCACCGGCATAACCAATGGTAGTATCATAAGCAGTTGCTCCGCCACCAATTCCAAGATAACCGCTCTGGTTAACAAGGGTGTTGCTGGTGGTAGCACCACTGGAGACATGGAGGGCTCCGCCGCTGTTTACGACACAGGAGTCTGCAGTTGCTCCGTAATTGAGGATAACAGCTCCACCATTATTAATTTGGACGTCCCACACTTTCACCCCTTCATCAGCAACATGTGTTGCACCGTTGCTCAGTTGCATGGGACTGATATTTGTGACATCATATTCGGCAAAAGTTTCATTACCTGCAGCATCCTGAGCCCAAAAGGTAATTTTACCGTTCCGATAAACATCAACACCATTGACATAAGTTTGCCATTCTCCATTGTCAATGCGGTATCTCTTGGTCACAGTCCCAGAATCATCCATAAACACGGCAGTCACTTTCACAGCATCGTGAGTAGCGTCAGTAGTGCTTGCGCTGATACCGGAAATAGTAGGTTTCGTTGTATCAGGGGCTGCAACACTGGTAACCTCAAGGCCCCAATGAATGTTAAAAGTCTTGTTGGAGTTGTACAAATTAACCAGTTCGTAGGTAGCATTTCCGACAGTAAGGCTCTTCTTGTTGTTAGAGACATAACCGAGGACATCGCCGTCCGCGTCACGGATTTCGATGGCATCGAATCTGTAACCGGTTCCCAAATAAAGAGAATAAACTCCATCATCCAAAGGCTGATCAACGGTCACAGAAATATCAAGCTCAGCTATTTCATCATCACCATAGTTACCGCCGATGAAATGCATTCCCAAATTGCTCCAGTCAGTGTTGACATCATAGGACTCAAGCTGTTTGTTCTGACCGAGCATAAAATTGAAATTGGCGTCCTCAATTGAAATGTCATCGGAAAGGAAATTGATTCCGGTTGCAGAAGAGAGCCCATTGTCAATGACGTAGGTATCTCCATACATATCGATCTTTCCGGAAATAGTTGCGCCGGCATTAACGGTCAAACATCCATTTTCAATGGAAGCATTCTCCAATGAGGAACCTGACAGAAGCTGAATGTTGGAATTACCTGCTCCCAAACAAAGATTCCTGGCAATCTGCTCATCACCGACACTCCAGTTTTCCATGAAGGTAACAATAAAGTCATCGCACTCATCTTCCTTCCCAATTCGGGAGTAAAAATTGTAACCGACCTTAACATTTTCGGACATACTGATTCCATAAATATCCTCTGCGGAGGAAATACAGATCCATGCTCCATCGTTGACAACAAGATTGTTGATCTCTGCGCCGGTCCATATTCCGTCTTCTCCCCAGCCCATCTGGATAAAACGTGCGCCTTCTTCAACTGTAACATCGGTCAGCGTTGAGTCAGATGCAATCACGGTGCCGCCGCTAATCGTAATTTCAGTAGCGCTGGCTTGATAATATACGTTTCCTCCATTAATGGTCATATCTTCGACTTCCGCCTCTCCCAGCAGATAGAAAACACCGCTGTTTACAGTAACCGTCTCCAAAGAAGCATAGTCAAAAGCCCAGACCACACTGTTGTCGTTCATTTCCAAAATCAAAGATGTGGAATAATCATAAAAAACTGCTTCTGCGTTATCATTCAACACGACATTACATGCAGATCCGTTCTCAGCGACCAGCAGTTCAGAATGACCATTAGCAGTGATAGTATTAACTACTGCAGTATCATAAACCTTAGTGACAGGACTCTCTCCAATAACATCGAAATATGGATCATCCATAACAATATCAGTCGCATGGATCTTGCCGGAATCGCTTTGACTCCCCGTAAGAACAAGCGAGTTCATCAGGATTCTTGCGCCCTCCAAACTGCCATTGGAATCAACCGTGATCGAGCCACCGTCATCCTGAACAAGATTAACACCACGCTGTCCGTCTCCAATTACCAGATCTTCATAGCTTACGACATAGTTGCGAGCTTCCTTGCCGTTGGCGTAGTAAAGGCGATCGCCGATTTTGTAAGTAAGACTTCCATTATCAAAGCCGTAGCCTACAACTGTACCTTCTACAAATGTGTAACCACTGAGATTATCGGTATTTCTGTTAAACATACCTGATGCAAAACAGATAGTGGAACCAGCCTTTACAGTAACATCCGCGACATTTCTCCAGTACTCATGGATGAGAAGAGTTCCTCCGGCATTGACAGCAATGGGACCAACATCCGGATCTTCCTCCAAAATAGCAAGACCACCGGCATCGATAGTAATGGAATCGACGGAACTTTCGGCATTGCAGTGTAAAATTCCTCTGTCGCTAACAACAACATCCCCAATAGCCGCACCATTATAAACAAATGCAGCACCGGCTGAAATATTGATAGTCTCGACCACACACCCGGAGTAGACCCAAACATATCCTCCGGTTACGGAAATAGACTCAATACTGACTTCGTCAACAATTCTGTCAGAATAGCCAACCGAAAAGATGCCACCAATACCAACCGCAACATCTGTCATTCGGACATTGTTGCCAACGGCTACTGCAGAGTGTTCACCGGCAATGGTCAAACCATCTATCAGAGTAACCTCATCAGCGGTGGGATTATCCTCATCAATAAAAAAGTTGACATACACAGTACTGAGCTCTCCGACAGTAACATCAGAGGCTCGCACACCGCCATTAAAATGAAGAGTTCCGTGATATTCAAGCTCCTCCGCATCGGGATCCCAGCTTGCCAAATTGCTGATTACAACATTTGAAAATGTATCTCTTTTGTTGATTGCTACCCAATAGCCGAAACCAATATACTGATTGAATTGATATTGAGAATCTGCTATGTTAAAATCAAAAGTCAAATTATCTGTGTTGAAACCCAGCGTTCCGTCTTTGTAAACAGCCATTTTTCGTTCCTTTAAAATTTTGTTACTTTATAAAAACTCAAAACACAACTAACTTTTTTAGCTACTCCCCTCCTTATTTTTGTTTTTGGTTAATTTTTTATAGATTCCGTTCCCTACATAGGGAACTGCAATTTAATGTTTTCTCAGTACGCTTTCCCCGCTCTTGCCTAAAAGTTAAAAATCGAATAAAAAAAAGCCCCGGAGAATACCGCAAAGGGTCCGGGGGCAGCAGAATCAATCCTTTTGTTTTTAAACAAAAGGATTGATTGATTGATTGATTGATTGATTGATTGATTGATTGATTGATTGATTGATTGATTGATTGATTGATTGATTGATTGATTGATTGATTGATTGATTGATTGATTGATTGATTGATTGATTGATGT
>JAZODE010000056.1:0-6494 GCA_045596885.1 Victivallaceae bacterium | reverse complement strand
GGAAAGAAAATAGGACTCCCCTGCGGGGTTTATCAAATTCCAGATATACTCCGTTTTATCGACATAGAGGTATCCTGCCTGCCGTAATTTTTCAAAATTGTAAACGCTGCTGGTAATGTCTTTCATATTGCATACTCTCCTGTTGCTGTAATATACACTGTATTGACGGCTTTTTCAATTGTTTTATTCCGCAAAAAGAAAAAAAACGGATATTATGGTGGAACCTGCGTAAATATCAGCCTTTTAGCTCCGCTGCACTTGAAAAAAACAATTTGACGGAGGTAATTTCAAAAGTCATTCAAAAAATGGCAAAGATGCCATTCGCAAAGAGCTGTAAAGGGTAGTTTGAGGTTGCTACCTGTAAGGTAACAACCGAAAACGCTCCCTTTGTCAGATCGAAGCGAGGGCGCTTTGACAAATTTGAGGAGTTTTGAAATTGCCTCTGACGGTGTAAATCATCTGCACGCTGTGGATCATTGCTTTGCAGTTAAAAATTTTACAACCGAATATATTTCAGCAAACGGAACCCGAAACGACCAATTGACCTTTCAGTTTGCTAATGCTTCCACCACAGGAGGAATGTGTCCGGTGGGATCGCGTATATTTTGCACATCTTGCCGGGCGTCCCCGGAACAGCACCAATTCCCAACTGGCTTTTTTGCAAAAGGGACTTGAAAAAACTAAGGATCGGGGTTATCTTTAAAGCAGCATTATTCACCAATAAAAGGACCCCTGTCTTATGGAAAACAAACCTAAAGTGCTTTTTATCGGCGCTCATCATGAAGAGATCGAAGCCGAATGTCCCAACATCGCCGCAGCACTCACCCTTGCCGGATGCGATGTAACGATCCTTAACCCCGTGGGCGGCTGGAACTGGACCTTTATCCGCGGTCTCGGCGAAAACGGCAGAGAACGCACCATCGCAGATGCCACCGCCGCAGCCGCTCAGCTGGGATGCAAAAAGGTCATCTGGGATTATCCTGTTGCCCAGGTGGACCGCTATAAACATGAGATCATCGACCGCATGGCAGGCTTCATCGCCGACTATTCCCCTGAGATCGTCTTTATCCACTGGCCCCTTGATACCCATGCTGACCACCGCCTCATTGCCAAGGTCTCCCGTCACGCCCTGGGCCCCACTTTGAATATCCTCCCCGGCTCCTACCCTGATTTCAAGCCTGCCGTTGAAGTTTACGCTTACCAGACCGGAGTTGCCCAGGCATACAATTTCATTCCTGATCTGCTGGTCAAGACCGACAAAAAAACCATGGAGATGGCAGACCGCTGCATCGACTGTTTCAATAATACCGCCCCCCGCTTCGTCCCTGCGTGGAAACAGAATTTCCACACCAAAGCCGCCTATTGGAGCAATCTTTCAGGAGAAGAAGGTGCAGAAGCTCTCAAATTTCTGGGTCCCTGCCTTCCTCTTTCCGGATTCCGCCTCAAAGAGATACTGGGCGACCGCCTCATAGCGGCTCCCGTTTCTGAACTCTATCACTGCAATCAGGATTTCTGGTTGTAAAACGCTGCCGTTTCATAAAAGGTGATTTTTTCCGCTTTTTTAAGCAATTATGATTGCTTTTTTCTTTTTCCGGCTTTATAATATACAAGAGCAACTTCTATTATTAAGGATTTGTCAAGATGAAAAGTTACCGTATGCAGGATATGACCTTCCCCGAAGTGAAGGAGTATCTCAAGACCAACAAAACCATCATCATCCCCTACGCTTTGAGCGAACAGCACGGCGCTCATCTGCCTTTGGATGTGGATATCCGCAACTGCGATTTCATGTCTGCCAAACTGGCTGAAAAACTGGGATGTATCACTGCCCCCACCTTGAACTACACCTTTTCCGGCGGTATGCTCCCCGGAACCATCAATGTGAAACCCAACACCTTTTCCAACCTTGTGGGTGAAATCATTGAATCCCTTGCTCTGCAGGGGTTTGAAAACTTTATCATCGTCCCCGGACACGGCGGCAGCGAAAGTCTGCTCCACCTCAAGGAATCCCTTCGTATCCTCAAGTGGCTCAACCCCGCCCTCAAAGATACAATGATCCTGTTGACCCAGCTGTGGGATTTCTCCCCCTCCTGGACCGAACTTTTCGCTCTTCATGACTACCACGCCGCATGGGCAGAAACCTCTCTGCTGCTCCACTGGTGCCCTGAAGTGGTCCGCATGGATAAGATGGAGCTGGATGAACCCGATGTCGCAGAAAGACTCCGGGATGATCCCGACAGCTACCAGCTGCGTGAGAGCTTCACCGAAATGAAGCAGGAGGTCGTCCAGACCTCTCAGCGCGCCGATGTCAAGATCGGCGTCATGGGATTCCCCGAAAAGGCAAATGCCGCTTTCGGCGCCCAGATCGAAAAAGAGTTCCTTGACAATGCAGTGCCCGCCATCAAACAGGCCCTTGCCGCCGCTGCTGAAGCACGCAAGACCGGCAAACGCATCGTTCAGGCTGACAATGTGAAAATGAAAATCAACGCCATTTGATTCAACCCAACATAAAGGAGGCTTACTATGGCTATCGACAAGAAACACTATACCGGCGGAAATACCGAAGGCGGTATTACCAGCAGCTACGCCACCGACGACGGCGTGAAACTCAAAGTCCCCTACTCCTTCATGGGCAGTATCTACGATGATGCTGAATATCAGGCTGCTCTCGCCGCCATGAAGCAGGATACTCTGACCATGGGTCCCAAGACTCAGGAGTTCCAGAGCAAGTTCGCCAAGAAACACGGCACCAAGTATGCTTATGCCTGTTCCAACTGTACCACCGGTATGCATGTCATCACCCAGCTGTTCGACATCAAACCCGGTGATGAAGTCATCGTCACCCCCAACACCTTCGTTGCCACCAGTCTGGTGATCCTGAAGGAAGGCGGTATCCCCGTTTTCGCTGATATCGATCCCCGCACCTTCAACCTGGATCCCGAAGATGTTGAACGCAAGATCACCAAAAAGACCAAAGCCATCTACGTTGTCCACTACGCCGGTCTGATGGTCGATATGGATCCCATCATGGAGATCGCCAACAAATACGGTCTGAAAGTCCTCGAAGACTGCGCCCATGCCACCGGTTCTTCCTACAAAGGCCGCATGGCTGGCTCCATCGGTCACGCCGGTTCCTTCAGCTTCCACAGTCTGAAGAACATCACCACCTGCGGTGAAGGCGGTATGATCACCACCAACGATGATGAATACGCCAAAGGCATCCAGAACCTGCGCTGCATGAGCAACCAGCCCCAGAGCTGGAACGATCAGCTCGCTGACATCAACAATCCTGTCTGGAACTTCGGCAAGATCACCTGCAAAAAGACCGATCCCATCGAATACTGGCTGCCTGCCCACTTTGATGTGATTCCGTGGAACGGACACTGGGGCAGCAACTACCGCATGAATGAGATCCAAGCTGCTGTCGGCTGCTGTCAGCTGGACAAACTGGATATGCTCATTGAAAAACGCCGCGATATCGCTCACCAGATCACCGCCGGTATCCAGGATGTCGAAGGTATCGAAGCCGTCTACGAGCCCGAAGATTACTACCACAGCTTCCACCTCTACACCGTCTGTGTGGATGAGAAGAAACTGGGCGGAAGCCGTGACGAATTCATGCGCGTCCTCTATGAAGAAGAAGGCGTCCAGGGCATTCTCCACTATCAGCCCACCTTCCACTTCACCGGACTCAAACGCATGGGCTATGATCCCGATCAGTGCCCCAAGGCAAGCGAGTTCTTCTACAAACGCGAACTCAATATCCCCATGCACCCCAGACTCACCGAGCAGAACATCGCAGATACCATCGAAGGTATCAAGAATGCCGCTGCCAAGGTGCGCAAACGGCACAACAAGTTCTGATTTTTCAGAACGGTGTGCACATCTCTTTTCCCGGGGGAAACTCTCCGGGGAAAGGGATTTTGAAAAACATCCTGTTTTACGGCGGGATGTTTTTTATCTTTTAATTGAAATTCCCTCCGGGAAAAATATATGTCTTTTCTGAAACTGTCGATCATTTTCTTTCTGGCGACTCTCTTTTTCAGGAGTCCTTTATCCGGTAGCCCATCTGAAAATGTGCCCCTCTCCCCTCCCCCCGGGCTGCCGGAAAACCTTGTTTTCGGTATACCGTCTGAAAGTGATCTGATACTCAACCGCCGGGGCTTTTCTCTCGGATACAGCAAAAAACGCAGACAAGCGCTCTGGGTCTCCTATATATTGACTGCGGAACAATGTTCCGGAAAGAAGGTGAAGCGTAAAAATGCTTTCAAAGTCGATCCGGCTGTCCGTTATGATCCGGTACGCCCCAAAGATTACAAAAACTCCGGATTTGACAAGGGCCATCTGGCTCCGGCAGGAGATATGGCATACTCTGTTGAAAGTATGAAAAACTCCTTTTTCATGACCAATATTTCTCCGCAGCTCCCCGGATGCAACCGGGGGATCTGGAAACGCCTCGAATCTCAAGTGCGGCGCTGGGCAGAAAAAGAGGGCTCTCTTTGTATCATTACAGGACCTCTCTTCAAGAAAAGAAACAAAAGGATGAAAGAGAGCAAACTCCCTGTTCCCTACGCCTTTTACAAGGTGATTCTGGATATGACTCCCCCCATGAAGATGATCGCATTTGTCATTCCCAACGAAACCAGCAGGAAGAAGATCTTTTCTTTTGCCGTTTCAGTGGATCATGCCGAAGAGCTGACCGGATTGGACTTTTTCAGCGGATTGGAAGATTCTCTGGAAGATCGCCTCGAAAGCAGTGTCTCATTCGACCTGTGGCAATAAGTGTAAAAAATACAAATTACAAAGTCTGCTCTTGAAAAACAGCAAATCAGTGCTATTTTATGCGGATCGCCAGAAAAGGAGAACTGATTATGACATTCCGTGAAAAATTACGCACCTTTATAGACTCTGACAGAGTGCAAAATACCGTTATCGTACTGATTATTCTGAACGCCGTTTTTATGGGGCTGGAAACTTTCCCATGTTGGACCAATGCTCTCGGCAATTTCGTTCAGATCATTGACACATGTTTTATCGGTGTTTTTCTCATTGAAATATTGATAAGACTTTATGCACACGGTCTTCCCTTCTTCAAAAGCGGTTGGAATATCTTTGATTTCGTGATCGTTGCCTTTTCCCTGATCCCGGGCAACGGCGTATTCAGCTGTTTCCGGGTCATGCGGGCGCTGCGGATATTCCGGACAGCCCGGCTTTTTGCCCGGATCGGCAATCTCAAGCTCATCGTCACAGCCATGCTCAAAGCCTTACCTAATCTGGTCTGGCTGATGCTGCTGCTCTTTATCTTTTTCTATATCTTTGCGGTGCTTTCCACCACTTTGTTCGGCAAAATGGCTCCAGATAAGTTCGGGGATATTTTTGTTTCCTTTTACTCCCTTTTCTCTCTCATGACCATGGAAGGGTGGCAGGATATCGTTGAAGGCGTCAAATCCCCCTATTCCAAAGTGGTGTTTATCCCCTTCATGCTGATATCCTCTTATATCTTCCTCAACCTTGTTGTCGGTATCATCGTTGCCGCCATGGAGGATATCATCAAAAAAGAGAAGGAAAACGAAGAACCAAGCCTTAAAGAGCTGGCTGAAAAAATAGACAGACTCTACGAACTCCTTGAAAAGAAAAAGTAACTGCCCCGGTAACTGTTGCCGGGACAGAGACTTTTTCACTGACCGAATTCAATGACGGCAACACCTGCTCCGGGGAGCAGATATTCCCCGTCACAGACGAAGCGTTCCACAACATCCAAAGCGTTGGAGCAAAGCTCCATCATCTCCAACTCCGGATCAGCGGCAATTTCCCACACCTTAAAGTTTCTCACCGGTTTGCCGTCAAGTGACAGTTGGATTTTTTGCGGTGTGGAGCGTTCTTTATTGACCAGATGGCAGAAAAATTTCCCTTCTGTGCAGCTTCCGGCAATGTCAACCAAAGAGTTCCCCCCCGCTGCTTTGACCGCTTTCTTCCCTATGTGATGGCGGTAAAGTTTGGCGATATGTCCCACAGGAAGCAGATAGGGTTTGGCTTCCGGGATCCATGCGGGAGCCGGCAGCATGACAGCATTACTGTTCCAGCGGTTGCCCATGAAATCGGCAAGAGTGGCGATTTCCACAACCTCCCCGTGGTGCTGGAGCGCGTTGAAGCACTCGGCATACATGACTCCTGCCGCCCAGCTTGCCATAAGCCCTGTCCGGTCACGGCAGAGATGTACCATGTGTCCTTCGGTCATAGCGATTTTTTTACCGTAGGGTTCAACGCTGCGGTGCATATATTCAAGACGGTCATTGAAATCCCGTGCGGCAGCCCTGAGGAGTTCCCAGGTAAGAAAGGGATCTTTGCGGTACCCCGTACCGCTGAGGGGCGAAAATTCTTCATCGCCGCCGAAATGGTTGTGAAATGCGATGAGTTCAGCCCCCTCCCCCACTCTGTTGCACACAGCCTGAGTCCAGTCCGAAAGTTCCCCGTTGCGGAATCTTTCTTTCCAC
>JAZODE010000055.1:0-48936 GCA_045596885.1 Victivallaceae bacterium | reverse complement strand
ACCACCCGTGTGGTTGCCGGTGTGGGCGTGCCTCAGGTCTCTGCTGTTTATGATGCTGTCCGAAGTCGGAGGCCAGCGGTCTTAGGAAGACAATGGGTCTTACCAACTCCTTGGCTCACAGAACGACATGGCTACGATCCGACTTACCACCCGTGTGGTTGCCGGTGTGGGCGTGCCTCAGGTCTCTGCTGTTTATGATGCTGTCCGTAATCTGCCCGCTGATATTCCCGTCATTGCCGACGGCGGTATCAAGCAGTCCGGCGACGTTGCCAAGGCTCTGGCTGTGGGCGCCAACTGCGTGATGATGGGATCTGTTCTTGCCGGAACCAGCGAAAGCACCGGCGAAGTCATTCTCCACCAGGGACGCAGTTATGTCGCCTACCGGGGCATGGGCAGTCTGGAAGCCATGAAAGCCAACTCCGGCAGCCGTGAACGCTACGGTCAGCCCGATGTGGAAGATGATCACAAGCTGGTGCCTCAGGGCATCGAAGCCATGGTTCCTTTCCGGGGCGCCGTGAAGGATGTGATCCACCAGTTTGTCGGCGGTGTCCGTTACAGTTTCGGCTACTGCGGTGCCAAAACTCTTGCCGAATTCCAGGAGAACGCCAAGCTGGTCAGGATCTCTTCCGCAGGTCTGCGTGAAGCACATCCCCACGATGTCGTCATCACCAAAGATGCACCTAACTACACCTCAAGTCACTGATGAGAAAAGCCATATTTTCACTTCTTTTGATGCTGGTCACTGTTTCCGCTCTGCAGGCGGAAATATTGACCGGTGTGGTGGATCTTGAAAGGATATTCCGTGAATATTACAAAAGCAAGATCGCTGAGGAGTTGATCCGCCGGCAAGCAGCTGTTTACCGCAATTACATCAAAAAACTTGAAGCTGAACATACAGCTCTCGTCGAAGAAGCAAGACGCGCCCGTGCTGAATCTCAGAATTTGGCACTTGCCGCTGCCGAACGGCAGAAGGCTGAAGAAAAAGCTCTTTCCTGTGCAAAGGCTGTTGCCGCAAAAAAAGCTGAAGCTGAAACCTATGCCCGTGAACGCGCCGCAGATATGCGGCAGCTTCAGAGCAGAAAAAGAGCAGAGATCCTTAAAGATATCCGGGATCAGATAAAACGCAGTGCCGCCCTTCTGGGGTATGGCTTTGTTCTGGACCGTTCCGGGCGTACCGCCAACGATCCCGGCGCAGTGCTGCTCTACCCTTCGCAAAGGGATTTTACGCAGCATGTTATCAACGAACTTAACCGCAATCAGGCAAGAAAAAATACAAAAGCAGGAGTCCCTAAATGAAACATATTTCCATGACCGCCGCACAAATCGCTGAAATCGTCAAAGGCGAAATCGTTGGAGATCCCGCCAGAACTGTTACCAGTGTCGCCGGAATCAAAGAAGCCGGTGCTGAGCAGCTCAGCTTTGTGGGCAGCCGGAAATATGAAGAACTCCTGAACGCCTCCAAGGCTTCGATCATACTCGTTTGCCCTGATCTTGCCAAAAAAGAAAAACCGGACTCCACACTCATCGTCTGCAAAAATGTGGATCTCGCTTTTGCCGCAGTGGTCGCACTTTACGCCGATGAACCCCCTGCTGTGGTTCCCGGTATCCATCCCTCTGCGGTGGTTGCTCCGGATGCAAAAATCGGCAGCAATGTTTCCATCAACGCCAACGCGGTCATTGAAAGCGGTGCGGAAATAGGCGACAACACCTGTATCGGCGCCGGATGCTACATCGGTCACGATGTCAAAATCGGAGCCGACTCCATGCTTTATCCCAATGTGACCGTCATGTACCGCTGTATCGTGGGGAACAAGGCTGTGATCCATCCCGGAGTCGTTATCGGTGCCGATGGATTCGGTTTTGTCCCCGGTCCCAACGGACTTGTCAAAGTCCCCCAGACCGGTATCGTCCAGATCGATGACGATGTGGAAATCGGTGCCAACACCACCATCGACCGTGCCCGCTTCGGCAGGACCTGGATCAAAAGCAATGTCAAGATCGACAATCAGGTCATGGTCGGTCATAATGTCGTCGTAGGGGAAAGCTCCATTCTGGTGGCTCAGTGCGGCATTGCCGGAAGCTCCGAATTGGGGCGCGGCGTCATCCTCGCCGCCCAGGCAGGTGTCAATGGTCATATCACTTTGGGGGATGGAGTTCAGGTTGCCGGTACCAGCGGAGTGCTCCGCAGCGTTCCCGCCGGACAAACCGTTGTGGGTGCCCCTGCTGAGTCTCAGCGTGAATTCATGGCACGGCTCGCCCTGCCCGGACGGTTTGAAAAACTTTCCAAAAAGTTTGCCGCCCTCCAGGAAGAACTTGCAGCCCTGAAGGCGAAAGTCGATGCTGAGTAAGTGAAAGTTTCACTTTACCTTCTTCTGTTTTTTGCCGCATTCACTTCAACAGGAGCCCTTCCCCACGATCCTTTGCGGCAAAAAGCATCTGCCGGAGACCCGGGAGCCATGGTGGCGCTGGGGGATGAATTTTTCCGGGGAGTCAACCGTCCCCGGAATCTTTCTCTTGCAGCCTTCTGGTATCGCAAAGCAGCCAATAAGGGACTCCCCCTTGCCCACTACCGTTTCGGTGTGTGTCTGGAGTTCGGCTGGGGCGTTCAAAAAAGCCCTCGCCTTGCCTTTGAAGAGTACCGCAAGGGAGCTTCCATGGGACCGGCACAACTGCGGTTGGCGGAAATGATGCTGAAAGGCGTGAAAGCCGAAAATGACCTTCCGGAAATTTCTGCAGATAAAAATAAAGCAATAGAGATCATGCGTTCTCTTTGCCAAAATAACTATTACCCTGCCTTCATAAAACTTGCGGAGCTTCTTTATCAGGATCCTCAGAAGCGCAAGGAGTCAGGAAATGAGATCTATCAACTGGTGCTGAAAAGTCTGGATACGGAAAATCCATCGGCTGCCGCCTTGACATTTCAGGCAAAACTCCTGCAGCAGGGCATTGGCGTCAAACAGGATCAGGTCTTTGCAAGGGCTCTTCTTGAAATTGCAGCCAACCGGAAAAATGCTGAAGCTGAATTTTTATTTGCTGAGGCTTTGGAGTTTGGCAAGGGCACGCCGGTCAATGGAGCAAAAGCTTTTGAATACTATTCAAGGGCAGCCAAATCAGCTTTTCCCCCTGCCCTGGTCAGGATGGGGGATTACCATCTGGAAGGCAGCTTTACCTCTCATGATCCATCTGAAGCCATAAAACTTTTCCGGCAGGCGGCAAAAAAAAATCATTCCCCTGCCCTGAGAAAATTGGGTTGGTGCAGTGAAAACGGTATCGGTGTCCCCAAAGATCTTGCTGCAGCTTTCAATTTTTACCAGCAAAGTGCCAATCTGGGGGATCCTCTCGGCAACTACCATACCGGTAGATGTTTTCGTGAGGGGATCGGCGTCAAAGCAGATCCCGCAGGGGCTTTTTACTACTTCAGACGCAGTGCCGCCGGAAGGTGCCGTGAAGGTATGATCGCACTGGCAGAATGTTTGAAAAACGGCAGAGGATGTACAAAGGACGAAGCGCTGAGTCTCCGGATCCTTGAAGAAGCGGAAAAATATTGATCGCAATATCCTCTTATTGGCTTGAAAAAAATATTTCCTGTATTATCACAAAAGGAAGGAATTGAATAAAATGCTTGAAATAACTTCGCACAGAAACGGCGAGCTCCTGAGTGCCCGCCACGGCAAAGAGAGCTCAAATGAATTGACGATCCAGCTTCGCGGTATTGCCTCGATCCAAAGTAAGGTAACTGTCAACGGTATGGCAGTGCAGAGACGGGACAGAGAGTTTTTCCTTGATCTGCCCCTCAGAGAAAGAATCAATCGTGTGACAGTTCATGCCAAAGACAAATATGGTGAACGCACGCAAACCATCGTTCTGGTGTGGGATAAGGGCTCTTTCAAGCGTTACGCAGTCAGAATCGACGATAACAGTTTTGTATTTACAGATCTGGCAAAAAACCAATACGACTCCATTTTTGACCATTTCTATCTCAAAAATTTGAAAGCTCTCCACGAAAAATACGGCAGCAAATTCATTCTCAAGTGCTTCTATGAAAATGCCCACGATCCGGAAAAGAGCAACCTTTCTCAAGTGCCCGACTGTTACCGGGATGAATTTGACAAGGCTTCCTCATGGCTCCACCTGGCATTTCATGCCTGGGCAGAGTTTCCAGACCGCCCCTATCAGCACTGTACCACCGAGCGTCTTGCTCATGATTTTGACACCACAACTGCGGAACTGCGGCGCATTGCCGGTCCCAGATGCTGCACGCCGCCCACCAATGTTCACTGGGCGATGCTGGAGCCCCATAACTTCAGCTTCATGCGGAGCCGGGGCGTAAAGATCCTTACCTCAAGCGGATTCATGTCAAACAGGATCATCGTTGACGGCAGGGTGGAAACTCTCGATCAGGGGGGATGCGATATCGGATTTTTCTACGAACAGGATGTGGCAAGACACATGCTTGAGAAAAGATGTTTCTATGACCCGGACTACGATCTTTTCCTTTCCCGTTCATTCTTCTGTTTCAATATCGACACCCCTGAGGAGATCGAAGAGAAGATCAAAGCCGAAGATGCCAAAGGCGAAAGCGATGTTATTGAATCCGTAGGACATGAGCAGTATGCTTACCCCTCTTATGCCATGTATCTGCCTGATTATTTCAAACGCCTGGAAGCGTCGTGCCGCGTTCCCGCAGAATTGGGATACAAACCGGTTTTCTTTCAGGACGGGATTTTCGGTAATACGGCGTGGGGAGATTGAGTTTTTATTCCCCGACAGCCTTACGGAATATAAAAGTTGTCAGCTGTTGACCGGGCAGAGTGGGATTTGCCGGAAAGCGGGCAACTTCTGTAAATCCGTTGCGCTGATACCACTGAAAATCGCAGGTATCGTCTGTCCAGAGAAGCATGGAAGATATGCCGTTCTTCCGGCACCGCCTCAGGAATTCCTCCATCAAAAGTGCTCCGCAGCCTTTTTGTATACTGCAAAAAAGCAAAAGGAGCACTTCGTTTTTCTGCATAAGTTTCTCTTCGGCGTACTTATTGCCGTCAAGGTAGGCTTTGTATCTTTCAAAAATCTCAGATTCTCCGGGGGACAACTGTTCATGGAGCCATGAATCCGCACTCTCTGCAGAGTGTTTTTCTGCGGCAGCAAGCAGAAAAGCGCACAGTTTCCCCTTAAAGGTCACTGCACATGAAAAGGGAGACTCAGGCGTATGATAATATCTGACCAGATATCCGTAAAGTTTCTGCTGCATGGCGTCGGGGACAAATCCGGCTTCGCCGCGCCACAATGAGCAGGCGATCTCCCCTGCCCTGTCAAGATCTCCGGGCTCAAAATCCCGGAGTACCAAATCATGCGCCATAGCCTTGCCCCCCTTGAAACCCTGAAAAATTTTTACCTGACAATGTCGATGACATCGATCCACTGTACTTCCGGATCTTCAGCAAGCATGGCAAGTTTCTGCTCCAGCTGGTCCCAGAGACCATCGCAGTCCATCATTTCGTAGGAGTGGCCCCAAAAGTAGAAGATACCGTTTTTCGCCTTGGCGGCACGGAACTTGTCGCAGAAAAGACGATCCATGTGGTGACAGCTGGCGTTCAGGTGCAGAGGGGCATCGGTAACGCCCACATCGTCAGTGTACTGGGTGGTTCTGCCATAAAGGAATCCGGCATCCTGCAGCAGTTTTGCCGCCTGAGGGGTGTAATCGCCGCAAGGCCAGGCATAACCGCGGCACTCGCGCTGAAAAACATCTTCCAGGTATTTGCGGGCATCCATGGCATCTTTGATAAATTCCTCAGCCGGGGCGCTGCCGCCTTTATGGAGCCAGCCGTGGGAGGCAACCTGAAAGTCTTCGTAGACCTCTTTCATTTCAGCAAGACCGACCTTGCCGTTGATGAAGCCGTTATAACTCCACACCGGCTCATCCAATTTTCGCCAGCGGGGCACAGCGGTGTGTTCAGGCATAGATCCGGGATTGAGATTGAAAGTGGCTTTTGCATTGTATTTTCTCAGCAAAGCGATCAGGCGGATATCATTGACAACTCCGTCATCCCAGCAGCAGGCGACCTTGACCATAAGTGTAAACCTCCATTAAAAAAAGTCCTTTTACCCGACCGGCAATAAAGGAGCAGTGTAATATAGCACAAAAGAAGCATTTTTCAACCCCGGAATCAAGTTTTTTACGCAGTAAAACAACCAGTTCGATCCGGCGGAGAAATGTTTTGAAAAAAAGCGCAAAAAAACTCAAAATTGAACTTTACTTTACTCTTTATTGGAGCTATAGTAAATCAAGTGTCCGTAAAATGGTCATGAATCCTCAAAAAAAACAGGAAAAACAAAAAAATGAACTGTAATCACCCCAATCCGCAGTTTGCCCGCCCCGAATTTCTTTTGCTCAATGGAATTTGGAGTTGCCGCTTCGATCATGGCAAAAGCGGCGCACAGCGTCAATGGGAAAAATCCCGCGGTTTTGAGACCGCAATCAATGTGCCTTTCTGCCCGGAAAGCAAACTTTCAGGCATCGGCGACACAGACTTTATCGAATGTATGTGGTACCATCGTACCATTGCCATCCCGCAGGAATGGGAAGGCAAGGTCATTCTGCTCCACTTTGGAGGTGTGGATTACCGGTGCAACATCTATATAGACGGGCAAAAAGCCGGTTCCCATACCGGCGGAGCTTCACCTTTTACCGTTGACATCAGCAAATTTGCCGCTCCCGGCAAGGAACATGATCTTGTAGTCGAGGTGCACGATGAACTGCGCAGTCACAATCAGCCCTTTGGAAAACAATCTCCATGGTACAGTTCAAAACAGTGTTCCTACACCCGCACCACCGGTATCTGGAGCACGGTTTACATTGAAGTTTGTGACAAGCTGAGTCTGACCCGCTGCCGGATCGTTCCGGACCTTGACAACAGAGCCTTTCACTTTTTTCCGGAATTCCGTCAACATTCCCGCAACAGCAAATTCAAAGTGACTCTTTACGATGGAGACAATGCCGTCAACGCAGAAGAAAGAGCTGTCGTTCCCGGCATCTCCGTGACCGTTCCTCTGGCAAATCCCCGTTCATGGTCTCCTGCAGATCCTTACCTTTACAAGGTCAAATATGAAATCTTTGACAGCTGCGGTAAAAAGAGAGATGAAGTTTTTTCCTACGCCGGATTGCGGAAATTCCACATCGAAGGGAAAAGATTTTATTTGAACAATGAGCCGATCTTTCTCCGCATGGTGCTGGATCAGGGGTTCTATGAAGAGGGACTCTGGACCGCTCCCAATGATGAAGCTCTGGAACAGGATATCCGCCTTGCCATGGATGCCGGTTTCAACGGCGCCCGTCTCCACCAGAAGATTTTCGATCCCCGCTACCACTACCACGCGGACCGTATGGGATTTCTCACTTTCGGGGAATTCCCTGATTGGGGAATGGGATTCTGGATGCACTTTACTCAAGGAGCCTGTGATGTGTACCGTTCTTTCCGCGATTACTTCTCCCAGTGGCGGGAGGTGCTGGAACGGGATATGAACCACCCCTCCATCATCGGCTGGACCCCCTTCAACGAAACACGGAACTACCGGGATCTGGAGGAACACCGCAGGATCCTTTCAGATGTTTACCGTCTGACCAAAGAGCTTGATCCCACACGCCCTGTCTGCGACAGCAGCGGATATGTCCACTCTGAAACGGATATATGGAGTATCCACAACTACAATCAGGTCCCCGAAAAATTGGCAGAAGCCCTGGCAACGGAACCCGTATATGCTTTTGCACCTGAAGAAGAACTCCAAGCCTACAATGAGCAGCCTTTATTTGTGGGCGAGTACGGCGGTGTCAAATACATCCCTGAAGGGAGAGTTCCATGGGCAGGCGGTTCATGGGGCTACGGGGCAGCGCCCGGGTCCAGAGAGGAGACGATCAAGCGTATGCGCGAGCTGACGGCGGTGACTGTCAACTCAGGGGCAGCCGGTTTCTGCTACACTCAGTTGACCGATATAGAACAGGAACAAAATGGTGTTTACAATTATGACCGCTCTTCAAAATTTACAGTTGAGGAGCTGCAAAGCATATTTTCACAAAAGCCGGATTGGAGCAAATTCTGAGAATCGGAGTAAATAACAATGAGAAAGCAAGTTGACATCGACAAGGATGCTCTGGCAAAGAATTATGAAAAACAGCCATTGAGCAAGATTTTTCCTCTGGTGCGTCCCTACAAGTGGCTTTTTGTATCGGCAGTGGTTGCTCTGATCCTTTTCAACATGATCGGTCTGACCCTCCCCTGGATGCTGAAGATCGCCATTGACCGGGTGCTGCCCAATGCAGACTACATCCTCTTCTGGGTGCTGTGCGGTTCCATGGTCATCATCTATCTGGTGCGCTGTCTGCTCAGATACATTTCAAGTTATCTGGTTGCCTACACCGGGATCCGTCTCATCGTGGATCTGCGGCAGAAGGTCTTCCGCCATCTGCAGAGTCTTTCGTTGCGTTTCTACGAAGAATACCGGACAGGTAAGCTGATTTCCAACGTTATTTCAGATGTGGCACTGCTGAATATGCTGATGCACGTCATGACCCAGTTCGGGGAGCAGCTTTTCCAGTTGTTCCTCATCATCATGCTTTTGATGTTCATCAACTGGAAAATGGCTTTGATCGTCCTGATTTCTCTGCCCATCCACTATCTGAACTTCCACTATTTCCGGAAGGTCATCCGCAAAGATTCCATGGTCATTCAGGAAAAGATGTCTGAAATTTCAGCCAACTTGTCAGAAACTCTGACCGGTGTCAAAGTGGTGAAATCCTTTGCCCGTGAACATGCCGAATGTCTGAGCTTCTTCCAGAACATGCGCCCCATTGTTGACATGCAGATGCGTGTCACCGTTGACAACGTGGGATTGTGGACCATTTGCGACATGCTTTCACTTTTTACCTACCTTGCCACCATCGGTTCCGGGATCATGTTCGTTCAGACCGGTTCCGTGACCATCGGTGAGTTTGTGGCATTCTACAGCTATGTGGGTATGATGCTGGGTCCCATCAGCACTCTTTCAGGTATGTCTGTCACCTTTGCCCAGGGTATGGTGGGTGCCAGCCGTATCGTCAAACTGCTGAACACCATTCCTGAAATCAAGGAGTGCGAAAATCCGCTTCATCCTTCAAGTCTTACCGGGAATATCGAATTCAAACATGTTTCCTTCTACTACACCAAAGAGAAGCCTCCTGTGATCAACGACTTTTCTCTGACTGTCACTCCGGGGCAGAAGGTTGCCCTTGTGGGTCCCAGCGGTTCCGGAAAGTCAACATTGAGCAATCTGCTCTTGCGCTTCTATGATGTCAATTCAGGCGTTATCAAAGTTGACAATATGGATATCCGCCGCCTGAGTCTGGATTCCTACCGCAGCAACATCGGTGTGGTGCTGCAGGAGCCCTTCCTTTTCTCAGGAACGGTCCGTGACAATATCAGCTACGCAAAACCTGAAGCGACCGTTGAAGAGATCGAAGAAGCCGCCCGCATGGCTAATGTGGAAGAATTTATTTCACAGCTGCCAGACGGTTACGACACCATCATCGGTGAAAACGGCGCCTCCCTTTCCGGCGGACAAAAACAGCGTCTTGCCATTGCCCGTGCCATTCTCAAGAACCCCTCGATCCTCATTCTTGACGAGGCGACCAGTGCTCTTGACACAGTTTCCGAGTATCTGGTCCAGGAGGCTCTTGACCGCCTGATGGAAGGCAAAACCACCATCATCATCGCCCACCGGCTTTCAACGGTCCGCAACGCCGATACCATCGTCGTGCTGGAGTCCGGCAAGATCGTCCAGCAGGGCACCCACGATGAGCTGATGGATCAGCCGGGTATTTACCGTGATCTGTATCAAACACAGCGCAAGATGGCTGTTCAGGGATAAGGAGGGGAGATCACTATGCGCCAGCAAAACAGAATCCGTATGCGTGAACAGCTCAAAGTCTTTCAGCGCATCATCATTACGATCATCATTCTGGTGGTCATCATGCTTGGAGTCATGATATTCGGACACATGGACGATGAAGTCACCGGCATCGGTACCGTTGAAGGTATCAGGGAATATCAGCTCAAAACCCTTGTCAGTGCCAAAGTGACAAAAGTGTTCCGCCACGAAGGTGAAGAGGTGAATCCCGGAGAAGCTCTTCTGGAGTTCGATACCCGCAATCAGCACGATGAGATCCTCAGACTGAAAAATGCCGTCAAAGAGCTTGAACTGAATATTTCAGTCAAGGAGAAAGCCCTTGAACTGTTGTTGAAAGATCCTCTGCCAGCCTACTACCGGCATACCCGCAACCAGCTCTCTGAAGCCCGGGAAAGACTTTCAAAAGCGACCACAGAGCTTGAGGTCTACCGCAAACTTTATGAACAGAAAGTTGTCACCCGCAGGGATTTTCTGAAAGTCGAACTGGACCATCTGAGCAGCCGCATGGCAGTTGCCCGTCTGGAAGAAGATTGGAAAAAACTGCAAAACGGTATGGCAAAACAAATCATTGAGCAGGCTGAAGAGGAACTCCGGCTGCTGCGCCACAAGCTCAAAGGTCAGAAAGATGAACTTTCCATGGCTGAAAGACATCTTGAGGACTACATATTGCGTGCTCCCGATGCCGGTATCATCACCGATGCGCCTCCCCGTCCCGGCGGTTACTACGCCAAAGGGGATACGGTCATCAAGTTTGCCGCCAACCAGCGTAAAAAAATCATTGGTCTGGTCAGCGAAAAACAGATCTTCAAGGTGGAACCCGGACAGAAAGTCCGTATTTATGCCAAGCAGTACAACTATCTTGACTACGGTTATTTCACCGGAAAAGTGGATGTTGTTTACCAGCTGCCCATTGAGCGCGATGGAATGAACTACTATCCTGTCAAGATCTTGCTGACCGATGAAAAGCAGCCCCTGCGTTTCGGCTCAGGGTGTGAGATCACCGTCATCACAGGGCGTGAAAGGATCATCTTTGCCCTGCTGGGACTCCGCAGCAAAGATTACCTCAAGCGCCGGGGGCTTGACAGGATCACTGTTTCCAAGCAGAAACCCAAAGTCACCCTTGAGCCGGTAAAAAAAGCACCGGCGCCCCCTAAGAAAAGGGTAACTCCGGTTTTGAGCCAGCCCTCCACTGACTCTCCGGTTGTCAAGTGATACAAAACTCCCGCCGCACATTGTTTCCAAAAAAATGTGCGGCGGGAAAATAAAAAAAAACGCCGGAAAATTTGACAAATAATAAAAACAGTGTTATAGTAATAACCGGAGAACCGTACAAAACACTGGCGTGCCGGGCAGGTTTTGTTCAGAAATCACCGGTATGGCAAGCAGGAAAAATGAGAAGAAATGAATGACAGTGCCTTTCTGATTCTGTTCATTGCTTTCACAGCAATGATGAGCGTAATCCCCTTTTTACTCCGTCAGTTGAAGATCCCCATGGTGATCTCTCTGCTGATGGCAGGTATGATTATCGGTCCCACGGGATTGAATCTGGTAAGCACATTGTCTGAGCCATTGGCTTTTTTGGGGACTCCGCCAGCCGAAACGGTCAGTCATTTCAACAGCCTCGTCAACTCTCTGGGAGCTCTGGGGTTGATGTTCCTCATGGCGCTGGCGGGTATGGAAGCCGACTTCAAGCTCATAAATTCCGCCAAAAAACCGGTGATCCTTCTGAGTATCCTGACCTTTCTGCTCCCAGCCGTCACAGGTTACTGGGTCTATTGGTATTTCAAACCGGACGATCTCCCCGGTAAACTTCTTTACGCCTCGCTTTTTGCCTCTCACTCTGTGGGTATCGTCTTTCCTGTGATCCGTGAACTGAAACTTTCCAAGACCCGTTTCGGTGCGGCAGTCCTTATTTCAACGGTGATCACCGACGTTGCAAGTATCATTCTTCTTGCAGTCAGTGTGCAGCTTCACCGTCAGTGGAACTCTCAGGCGCACATGGTTGTCAAAGGAACTCTTTCCATCTTTGACCGGATGGACACCTCCCTGCTCGGCAACAGTTTCACCCCTGTTTTCCTTGCTATTGTATTGATTTACCTGGTCGTTTCCATCTTTGTTGTGAATTTCATCGGCAAATGGCTGCGTAAAATCTTCAACCCCGGAGAAGATATGCTGATCACCATTCTTCTTCTGGTGATATTGGGAACAGTCCTGGTGGGCGAATTGCTGGGTATCAACCTTGTTGTCGGTGCCTTCATCGCCGGATTGGGACTTTCAAAGGTGGTGCAGGACAAAGACATGGTGGTGTTCCGCCGCTTTGAAAGTATCGGTTACGGTTTCCTGATCCCCTTCCTCTTCGTTTCCATCGGCATGAAGACAGACTTTTCCGCCTTTTCACAGAGCGGCAATCTTCCCATCATCCTCTTTACGGTGTTTGGTTTGATCCTGAGCAAGGTGCTTTCCGGATTCATTGCCATGAAGGCCTCCGGATTCAATAACTCCGCCTCACTCAGTGCGGGACTTATGACTATTCCTCAGTTGTCAGCGACTCTGGCTGCCGCAGCCATTGGTAAGGATCTGGGGATCCTTGATACACAATTTTTCAACACCATCATCATTCTTGCAGTTGTAACGACACTGCCCATTCCCACACTGGTCCGCTGGGTCATTGAAAAGGGCAAAGTCGCCTTTGATGACGCTGAAGCAGAGGCGCCCCGGGTCGTTAAGGAAGAAGAGTTGCTTTGATGAGATAACAAAGGGGAATAAAAGATGCTGCAGCTTTTTGGCAGTACCGTTCAAGAGTATTATATCCGGAAACTCCGCCGTCTTACAGCACAGCGCAAAGCACGGCTTGACAAGATAAGGACTCCTGAAGAATTCAAAGCCTATCAGCAGGAGTTGAAAGGGAAGATCCGTGATTATTTCCAGCTTCCCACGGAAAAAACGCCTCTTGAGCCTCAGGTCACGGGCGTGGTGAAAGGGGATGGATTTACAATTGAAAAAGTGCTTTACCACAGCCGTCCCCGGATGCCTGTTACTGCCAATTTGTATATCCCTGAAGGGGTGCAGAATGCGCCTGCGGTGCTTCTTCTTTGCGGACACTCCCGCAGTGCAAAGTCAAGCCAGAAGCATCAGCTTATAGCCAGAACTCTCACCTCAAACGGATTTGTTGTGCTCGTTCCCGATCCCTCCGGACAGGGGGAACGGGAACAGTTGACAGATGTCCCCAATTCCGAAGAATTTGCTCATATTTCCATGTTTGAGCACAATATGATCGGCAAACAAATGCTGCTGGTGGGGGAATTCTACTCCACCTGGTCCCTCTGGGATGCGGTTCGCAGCTATGATTATCTTGAGAGCCGTCCGGAGGTGGATATCTCCCGCATTTGTGTCACCGGCACCTCCGGCGGCGGCAACATGACAAGTTTCATGGCAGCAGTCGATGACCGGGCTTTTGCCGTTGCCCCCAGCAGCTACATCACCACCTGGCTCCACAATCTGGAAAATGAGGAGCCGGCATGTGCCGAACAGGAACTGCAGTTCTTTCTCGGGAGCGGTTGCGAAATGGCAGACTTGCTTCTTGCCAACGCTCCCCGCAGGCTTCTGATCATGGGGCAGAAAAATGACTTTTTTGATGCCCGGGGCACCACTGAGACATACGAAGATGTGAAGCGTTTCTACGAACTTCTGGGCGAAGGGGATAAAGTGCAGCTTTCCATCGGCGCAACAGAGCACGGATTCCAAACCGACAGCCGGGAGGCGATGTACCAATTTTTCACAGCTCAACTCAATTTGGAGTATATTCCGGAAAAGGAAGATATCCCCTATTTCACAGATGAAGAACTTTATGTCACTCCTGCGGGGCAGACGGAGTATCTGGAAAATGAGTTGATGACCATTGACTTTGCAAGAAAAATGGCAGATGAATTCAAAGTGACCCGCCCCAAACTGAATAAAGAGGAACTCCGGCAAAAGGTGCGTGAAATGCTCCGTCTGGATGAAAGAGAAATTCCAATTCCCTTCCACCGGAATCTGAAATACCGGCAGCAGGGAGATCGGATGTTCTCCCGTTTTGCACTGGAAACGGAGGAGGATATGTTAGCGATCCTTCACAACATGTCCCGTCTCGGAGAGTGGAAAAATCTGCTTCATTTTCCCCGTGAAATCCCCCACTCCACCCTTTATGTGCCCCATGTGGATTCAGAAGACGAAATGTGCGAATACGATTTCAACAACTGCGGAGAGATCTTTGGGATCGATCTCCGCGGTGTCGGTGAAACCATGCCTTTGGGCTGCAATTACACCCATACACACGCCCAGCATTATTGGCTCAATCCTTTCCGCAAGGAGTCTTTGTACAGCCGTTTTGACATGCTCAACCGGGAGTTCTTCAGTTCCTACTGTTGCGATTACACCTACGCCGCCTACGGATTGATGCTGAATGAGCCCTATCTGGGCGGCAGGGTCCGTGATATTCTCAGTGCCGTCAAACTGATGAAGCACAACGGTCACGGTCAGATCGACATGGTCGCCAGAGGCCAGGGGACCATCCCGGCGCTTTTTGCAGCGCTGCTTTCCGACGACATCGGCGATATCACTTTGCTGCAGGTGCCGGAGTCCTTTGATTCCATGCTCCGGACCCGGGTCTTATACATTCCTCAATCGGTCATGCCCTGGGGCGTGTTGAAATTTACGGATATTCCGGAATTAGTCGAAGCTGTCGGAGCCAAAGCGGTATTTGATACAGTTGATACCAATGCCGGTAAAGGGTGATCTTTCCCGATCTCCAAGGCGTATCAAACCCCGCTGTTGCCAAGTTCAAGCTCTTCTTTTCAAAAAGTGTATGAGTCAAGTTTTCTTTATTTTTTTCAACAAACACCCTTGAATCTGTTGATTTGTGCGTTTATATTAGAGAAGAACGGTAGATTTTTTACTCAAACAGAACTAAATGACAAGGAGCGTATAATACAACCGTCCTTTGACCTGATTGCTTGAATGAGTTGCCTCGCACACAAAAAAAAGGGAAAATGCCATGAGATTTTTTCTGCACCGCCTTCTGAAATCTACAGGTCCTCAGGGGACCGCTGAGTCATCCGGCGTAAAGCCCGCGGGCTTTACTCTGATCGAACTTCTGGTGAGTAAAACTTGTCAAACAGCTGTTTTGCCGTTGCATTACCTGAAAAAAGAGAACAAAAAAATGCCTTATCATGCTTGCAAAGCAAGCGCTTCATGCCCCAACGGGGCGCTTCATATTTTCCGCAGGAAAATGCTTCATACGGCGGAGCCGTGCTTCATTCGATCAGCGTTCACGCTGATCGAGCTATTGGTTGTTATTGCCATTATTGCGATCCTTGCCTCCATGCTCCTCCCTGCCCTGCAGCAGGCACGGATGCGCGGACAGTCAGGTGCCTGTCTCAACAATCTCAAGCAAATCGGATTCTTTACTGCTCAATATGTTGCAGATAACCATGACTTTTTTCCGCCCGGAGCGAAAAGTTCCTGGTCAAATGACAGCAATAATATGACCGATTATTTTTTGGCGATCGCAGATTATTATTCAGGCGTATGGCATGACAAGAAGGCATATTCCCCTATGCTCAACAATGTGGATCTTCCTGACACCTGGGCAAAGATATTCAAATGTCCCGGCGATGATTTCAGAAAAAGGAGATCGGCCAAAACGATCCAACATGCTTTGAGTTACGCTATTCAGAACTCTCTTTCATGTATGAACCGGAGCAATACGAAAGAACAGAAATTCCTCACCATCAAAAATCCTTCTCAACGGGTATACAGGGCTGACTGCACCTACAACCGCCTTCCCAATTCTTACGTAAACCTGATCAATCACCCCCGGATCTGGGGCTTGAATCACGCCGGAGTCAGTGAGAATGGAGAAATCTCCTACCGTCACAACAACAACGCCAATATGCTTTTTGTTGACGGTCATACCGGCAGTGCCACCTACGGCGAAACTTTGAAAAATGTAAATCTTTATATGACACATAAAAACTGAAGGAGTTCTGCAGATGCTTTGCCGTTTGATTTTTTCACTTTCGATTGTTTTGAGCAGTGGTCTGCTTTGGGGAAAAGAGTTTTTCGTTGCCCCTCACGGCAATAATCAAAACAAAGGAAGTGTTGGAGCCCCTTTCAAAACGATCCAGCACGGTGTCAATGCTTTGTCGCCGGGGGATACGCTGACCATTCTCCCCGGGCGTTACCATGAAGCAGTCCTCTGGCGTTTCAACGGTTCTCCCCGCAAAATCACCACTGTGCGTGCCCAGATCCCGGGAACAGTGCTGCTCCACGGAGATGTGCCCGTTTCCGGATTCAAGGCTGTTCCCGGAAAAAACAACTGCTTTGTTCTCCCCTATCCGCAAATGCCGGAAGGTGTCAATGAAAGTGACACTTACAATGTGTACAAAAAAGATGACTCCTTTGTCGTTTCTCCCCACGCCTCATATAACGCCTACAGTTATGATGCAGCCAAAAAACTTCTTTATATCGCAACCTCTGACGGCAAAGCCCCTGAGTTCCACGCCATAACTGTTTCCAGGATCCCCCGTTACGGATTCAACGTTCTTCCCGTCAAAGGGAAAGTGCGCAATGTGATCATAGAGGGACTTTCTGCCCGGGGCTTTTCGCGCATCGGGCTCACTGCCCACTCAAGTTTGTGGGGATTTTCCATCAGCAGCGGCGAAAATTGCATTATCCGTAACTGCAACAGTTACCTGAACGAAGGGGGGATCTCCTTTTACGCTTCCGACAAGTGCCGTATCGAAAACTGCCGTGGATATGCCAACGGCACCAGTAAATTCGTCGTAGGGGGCAATTTCGGCGGATACAGCTGCAAAAACTCCACTATCGACAACTGTTTCTCCTTCAAAAGCCGTACCGGCGGTGCCAAATTCTATGGAACCAACTTCTGCAACACCATTTCCAATACCATCAGCATCGAAGATTACCGCGGACATCTGCGGATCAAACCCAATGACAAAGGCAGCAAGTTTATCAACAACTATGCTCCCGGACTGGTGGGATGCTACCGGAATTACAACTGCGTTTTCGTCCGCAATGATTACGATCCCGAAGGCAAAGGGGGACCGACATCTCTTATTTTGAAGAAACGCCATGTTACTTCATTCCCCAATGATTTTGCCGATCCCTGGAATTTTGATCTGCGGCTGCAGAAAAACAGCCAGCTCAAACAGGGCTTTGCCGGAACCGATTTTTACTTTGTCTCCCCTTCCGGAAACGACAAAAATGATGGACGAAGCGTCAAAAGCCCCTGGAAAAGTTTGAAAAATGTCCCCGACGGCGCCACTGTCTACCTGCTCCCGGGAACCTATGCAGGCGGTCTTGAACTCACAGCTTCAAATGTGACCGTTGCGGGCAGAGGACAGCACGCCCCCATTCTCATCAAAGGGGGAAAAAACGGTCTCCTTGTCAAAGGAAACAACACGACCTTGAAATTGCTGGAGTTTTCCGGACAGAGCGGAAGCGCCGTTGTTCTCTCAAAGGGCAAACTGACAGTGGAACGCTGCCGTTTCACAAAATTGGAAAACTGTGTTTCTGTCCTTGATTCCGGCAGTGTCCATATTGCCCACAGCAACTTTGCAGCTGATGTAAAAAACATTCTTTCCGGTGAAAAAATCACAGGAAGTTTTCTGCACAATATCTCAAAGCACTCCCCCAAAAAACTTTTTTCCTGTTCCAACGCCCCTGCCCCGCAAAAGGAGCTCTCTTTTGACGGACTCCCTTTTGGCACTTACTTTTTTCTCTGCGTGCCGCAGGAGCTTAAAGCCAATAATATCACAGCCAATGCCACATCGTCCACCACCGCCGAAGTCTACTGGACGATGAACTGTACACCGGGAAGCCGCCTTTATTACAAAGAATCCAACACAAAAGCGTATAAAATGCTTCCGGGAATTGCAAAGGACAGTTTTTTCCACTCCATTTCCCTGAGAGAGCTGAAGCCAGACACTCAGTACGATTTTTATTTGAGTTTTCAGCCCAAGATCAATTATACTGTGGGAAGCTCCTGCCTGCCCCGGGATCTTGATCTGCGTAAACTGAAAAGCGCCAGCACCAAATCCTTTTCCTTCCGCACTCCGGCAAAGGATCGTGCGATTCGCACATGGTATGTGGCTGTCAACGGCAACGATAAGAACTCCGGGGATAAAACTGCCCCCTTCCGCACCGTCTCCCGTGCCGCCCTTGCGACAGCTCCCGGAGATACAGTCATTATCGGTGAAGGCACTTACACGGAAATCGTTTACATCACAGCCAGCGGCAAAAAAGGCAAGCCCATCACATTCAAAGCTGCCCCCGGGGCTGAGGTGTGGTTTGAAGGTGCCCACCGCCGTTTCTGCCGTGCCTTTGTCCTCTGGGGAAAGGAATACTTGAACTTTGACGGACTCCGCTTTAAGGAGTTTGGAACAGAGTTCCCCAACGGCTCCGGCAGTTTTGTGGTCTTCGGCGGCGGAAACATAACCATCAGCCGCTGTATGCACGACGGCAGGGGACAGGGATATTCCTGTCCGTTTTTCAACGCCCGTTACACCAAAAATTTCACTCTCACCCAAAGCGTCTGTATCGACGGCATGACCGCCATGACCATGGTCGAAGCTGACAATGTGAAAATCACCAACAATATTTTCAAAAAGCCCTCCATCTGGGTGGCGGCGTTCCTTCTCTCTGACAAAGGAAAGTTTCTTTTTGCCAACAATATCGTCACCGACAACATCCGGGCAAAGATCTCCCAGTCTCCTTTGCACTTCAGCCACTGGGAAAATATCATTGAAAGAAACAATATCTATTTCATGCGCTACCCCCGCGAACTGCGAAAAATCACCGGATGCTGGATCAATGGTAAATATGTGCAGATGACCCTTGATGAATTCTACAAGGCAAAAGGGGAAGACGGCAAATCATTTTTTATTGATCCGGGGATCAAAGTCCTGAGCACCCAGCTCTGTTGGAAAAACAATGCGGAACGCGAGCGGGATATGAAAAAGGGAATGCTCTTTTTCAGAAAGAACAACATTGAAGAGGATGGGAAAAATCCTCAAAAGACCACTCAGTACCGGCATTGGAACTTTGAAGATTTCTTTGCCCCTGAAATTTACAAAAAATATAAAATCGGTCTCAATGACGCTCTTTTCAAAGATGTTTCAGTCAAACCGCAAAAGGGTTACGATCAGAGGTGAAATTTGAGTGCATACAGGATCAATTTTGAAAAAAACAGTTCCAAAGGCTTGAAAAATCTTTTCTTCTGTGCTAATTTAAAGAGAGTCTATATACAAAAATACGGAGAAATCATGAAAAAGTTATTGTTTGCTGCTGCAGCCTTACTTTTGGTATGCGGCTGTACTATGGGCAAAGGCAAAGCCTCTGATGCCCCCAAACTGGTTATTACATCAACTTCCAAGTACCAGATCGTTGTTCCTGATCTGCCGCAGAAATCATCTTTGCGCCGCATCCTGACCACAGGGGCAAAGATGCTTCAAGGTGCCTTCAAAGAAGGTATGGGGCTATATGTTGCAATCGTTCCTGAATCCAAAGCTGCCACCGGGATCAAATCTATTTACATCGGCGACACCAAAGCTGCAAGAGCCATCGGCATCAATGCGGCGGCTCATTCAAGTTTCGGCTATACTCTTGCTGAAAACAATGGGGATATCTTCATTGCCGGCATCGACAAGACCCGCTTCGGTGAACCTGACAACCGTTACAGGGATTGGAACAACTTTATATTGGGCTCCATCAACGGCTGTGTCAAATTTGCCGAAAAATATCTGAACACCCGTTTCCTCTATCCCGGAGCAAACGGCATCGACTACGCAAAGTTGGCAAAAGTGGAGATCCCCGTGGGGCTGCGTGAAGTGAATTCCCCCAAACTGATTTTTGCCACCCGCTCCAGAGAGATGTTTTACAGCTACTCCAACAACGCATACGGCGCCGGTGCTTTCAAAAGTTACGGCGGACACTCCTACTATGACGCCGTTCCCGAAAAGAAGTATGCCAAAACCCATCTGCACTATTTCGCCTTGCGCGGCGGCAAACGCAACCCTTCAGGCAATCATCTGTGTATTTCCAATCCCGAAGTCCAGGAGCTGATCTATCAGGAGATGGTCAAATGGGCAAAAAAGGGTGCCCTTGCCATTCAGCTGGCACAGACTGACGGCTACCAGCCCTGCGAATGCAAAAACTGCAAGGCTTTCGGCAACACCTCCGACGAAGGGGAAAAGCTGTGGATACTCCACCGGGCTCTGGCTGAAAGATTCTACAAGGAATATCCCGGCAAGTTTGCCCATATCATCTGCTATGGTCCCACCTACATGCCGCCCAAAACCTTCAAAAAATTCCCTCCCAATGTGATCGTTGAGCTTTGTAATTATACCCCTGCGACCTTCAAAAGATGGCAGGAGTATGAGGTCAAGGGCGGTTTTACCACCTACGTTTACAACTGGGGCTGGTACAACCGGGTGGGTTTTCTCCCCAAGAGGACCCCTGAATTCTGTGCTGAACAGGTGCGTCTTTTCCTCAAAAACAATGTCCGCGGCGTGTACCGTTGCGGATTTGGAGAGAATTTCGGTCTTGAAGGACCTTCCTACTATGTCTACGGACAGATGTTCAATGACATCACTCAGAATGAAAATCAGCTGGTTGATGACTTTCTGCGCCGGGCATTCCACGAAAGCTATGTGCCTATGAAGGTCTTCTACGACACACTTTTTGAGCGTCTCGCCATTTATTCCGTCCTTCAGGATCGGGGAGCCAGTGATTACGGCAGAAAATCGGCGCTTCCCTCCAACCCCAGAGTCCTTGTTACCTCTATCTTGAGTACGGATGTCCTCGATGTTCTTTCCAAGAATTTGGAGCGCGCCGAAAAAATGGCAAAAAATCCCAAGGTCAAGGCACGATTGGAGCTGGTCAGAGTCGAATTTGACTATGTAAAAAATCTTGCAGAAACGCTTCATCTTTACAATGCCTACCGTCTCTATCCCACTCAGGCAAACTTTGACCAGCTTGCAAAAGCTGTTGAAGAGCGCAATGCACTGATCAAATCCTATACCAATCCCAAGCGGCGCACCACGACCCGTCCCTACTCAAAGAATTGGCAGCTGCTCCCCATATTCAATGCGCCCCCCATCAAGATGCTTGAAGAAAACGGCCGCCTCAGTGCCCCCATCGGCGCCCCCCTCAACTGGAACATCAAACTCTTGAAAGCGCAGAAGATCCTTCCCGGCGTCGGCAAAAAGACCATGCGCGTTGCAAGAGCCGTGGGCAAGATCTCAGCAACAGATTTCACCAGCGGCGCATGGGCAAAAGCCAAATGGAACTATTTGGGCGGGATCCAGCTGGGAGAGATCACAGACAAGACCCGTTTCAAAGCCATCTACGATAATAAGAATATCTATGTTGCTTTTGAAAGTGATCTTGATGATAAAAAGAAATTTATCGTCAGCGGCTATGACGGTCCCTGCTTCAACCAGGATTGTATGGAGCTTTTCCTCGATCCTACAGGTGTCAAAAATGTGTACTACCACTTTATTGCCAATCCCATCGCCAACTCATGCTATGATGCGGCATTCGGTCTTATTACCGATGTGCTTGATCCCGGATACAACAAGCCCGACAAAAACTGGAACGGCAAGTGGACCTATCAGAATACCCGTAAAAACGGCAAGTGGTATATGCTCATTACGGTGCCTTTCACCACGCTGAACACAAAACCTGCCGTGCCCGGCACCATTTGGACCGGTAATTTCGGGCGTGAAGCCTACTTCTACACGCCGGATCGTCCCAAAGGCAGGATCGAACTTTCAGTATGGTCTCCCAATCTGGAAACCATGACCTTCCACGATCGTGAAACTTTCGGCGATCTTATCTTTGAATAATTTCTTTAACTCTGAAGGATATAAATGAAAAAAATCTTTTCTGCCCTTGCGCTCCTTGCTCTCCTCAGCGGCTGTACCAGTATCTGCAAGAGTGCCAGTTGTCCGGAGCCTGAAGTTCCGGCAGCTCCCAAAGCTGTCGTGACGATCTCTCAAAAATCCAAGTACCAGATCCTTTATCCTGATCTGCCTGCCAACGCCCCCCGGATCGCCATCTATACAGAAGCGGCAAATATGCTCAAACAGGCTCTTTATGAGGGTGTGGGCATTTCAGTTCCGGTCCGGATGGAGTCAAGAGCCCTCAAAGGATACAAAAACATTTATCTGGGAGATACCAGAGCTGCAAGAGCAGCAGGGATCAAAGTTGAAGATCATCCTAATTTCGGCTTTGTCATCAAAGAAAAGAATGGCAACATCTTCATTGCCGGTCAGGATAAGCCCCGGTTGAATTGGGTCGAAAGACGCCGTATGCCATGGGTATATTACATCCTCGGTACCGTCAACGGCTGTGTCAAGTTTGCCGAAAAATATCTCAATACCCGTTTCCTCTATCCGGGGAAAAACGGAATTGATTATGTGTCAAAGGTGGGAAAATTCACCATTCCCGCCGGGCTGAATGAAGTATGCGTTCCCAAACTGGTATTTGCCAGCCATACGCCTGACATGTTCTACAGTTATTCCAATAACGCCTACAGTTACGGTGATTTCAAAAGCTATGGCGGACACTCTTACTACGATGCTGTCCCGATCAAAAAGTATGCAAAAACACATCCGCATTACTTTGCCTTCAGGGGCGGCAAGCGCAATCCCATCGGGAACCACCTTTGTATTTCCAATCCTGAAGTACAGGAGTTGATCTATCAGGAAATGGTCAAATGGGCAAAACAGGGCGCTTATGCTGTTCAGCTTGCCCAGACTGACGGATATTCCCCCTGTCAGTGTAAAAATTGCAAGGCTTACGGCAACACTGCAGATGAGGGGGAAAAGTTGTGGATCCTTCACAGAAAACTTGCCGAAAGGTTCCACAAAGAATTTCCCGGAAAGTTTGCCCATATCATCTGTTACGGTCCTACAGCGACTCCTCCCAAAACATTTAAGAAGTTCCCCCCAAATGTGATCATTGAGCTTTGTTATTATACTCAGGAAAACTTTAATGCCTGGAAAGAATACGAGGTCAAAGGCGGCTTTACCACCTATATTTACAACTGGGGGTGGTACAACCGTGTGGGATTCCTCCCCAAAAGGACGCCTCAGTTCTGTGCTGACCAGGTGCGTCTTTTCATAAAGAATGGCGTCCGGGGCGTTTACCGCTGCGGTTTCGGCGAAAACTACGGTCTTGAAGGACCTTCCTATTATGTCTACGGACAGATGTTCAACGACATCAACCAGAATGAAACCGCTCTGGTCAATGACTTTATTCAGCGTGCATTCCGTGAAAGTCAAGTGCCCATGAAGCTCTTTTACCAGACGCTTTTCAACCGGCTTTCCATTTACTCTTCTCTGCAGGCAACTCAAACCATGCCCCAGAACCCCCGTGTCCTTGTGACAGCCATATTGAGTTCCGATGTGATCGATGTCCTTGAAAAGAATCTTGCCCGTGCGGAAAAACTTGCAAAAAACCCCAAGGTAAAAGCACGCCTTGAGCTGGTCAGAACAGAGTTTGACTATGCAAAATCTCTGGCGACGGTTCTGCATTTCTACAACACCTACCGTCTGGCACCTTCTCAGACGACCTTTGATTTGCTGGCGGAATCAATCGTCAAGCGGAATAAACTCATCGACTCTTTCCGTGATCCCAAAACCAATAAGACCAAAGTTTACTCCAAAAACTGGCCCTCCATGCGGATTTTCCACAATCCGACCATTCCGGTGTTGAAAGAAAACGGCCGTTTGACGGCTCCTATCGGAGCTCCTCTCACTTGGAATATCAAGCTCCTGAAAGAGCAGAAGATCCTTCCCGGCGTAGGGAAAAAAGTCATGCGTATCCCCAGAGCTGTTGGAAAAATTTCCACCACCGATTTCAACAAAGGCGCCTGGGCAAAAGCAAAGTGGTACAGTATGAATGGTATTCAGCTGGGAGCCGTTACTGAAAAGACCCGTTTCAAGGCTGTTTACGATGCAAAACATGTCTATTTCGCATTTGAAAGCGATGTTGCTCCAGACAAAAAGTTCAATGCTCTGGGAAAAGACGGTGTCTGCTGGGGACAGGATTGTATGGAATTGATCCTCGATCCCACAGGGACCCGGAATATCTACTATCATCTGATCGTCAATCCTATTGAAAACTCGTACTACGATGAGGCTTTCGGTTTGATTACGGATGAACTGCATCCCAGTTACAACAAACCTGACGGTTCCTGGAATACCAAGTGGAGCTACACGACAAAGCGTGTGGGCGGCAAATGGTATCTTTGTTTCAAGATCCCCTTTGCCTCCTTCAATGTTCCCCCAGCCTCTCCCGGTACCATCTGGTACGGTAATTTCGGCCGCGAAGCCTTTTTCGGCGGGGTCAGAGGCAAACTTGAACTCTCTCTCTGGTCCCCCAATCTGGAAACCATGAGTTTCCATGACCGGGAAACTTTCGGCGATTTGATCTTTGAATAAAGTATGACCGATAACCTGAGCCCCCCAGTACTGGAAAGCGCTCTGAGTGTGCATGAGTGTCTGGTGCGGCGCATTTTACGGACTCAAACGGACTTAAACGGACATTTACGGACTTCAGTTGGTGCGCCGCCCACGCGAGCAAGGGGCTGGCGCTCACCTCTTTTGAGGTTTTGCAACAGCCCCCTTTGGTGTATCTTTTTTTTCAGCAGATACGCGGAAGCAGTTCCCCTCCGGGAGGAGGCAGCATGGTTTGGGCTCCGATTTCTGTGGTGAGTACCACTTTCCCAACAGGATCAGCGATCACTTCGCCAATAACGGCGGCGTCAGCTGAATAAGGCAGTGTCCGCAATTTTGCAACGATTTTCTCAGCTTCGCTTTTGGGGGCGAAAATCACCAACCTTCCTTCACAGGCAAGGTACAAGGGTTCAAGCCCCAACATGCCGCAAACGCCCTTCACTCCGTCAGCCACAGGCACAGCCTGAGAGTCGATGCGGATCCCCACATTGCTTTGTCCTGCGATCTCATAAAGCACAGTTCCAACGCCGCCCCGGGTGGCGTCCCGGATCACATGGATCTCCTTTGTCACCTTGAAAAGCTCTTCAACAGTTCCCCACAAGGGGGCACAGTCGCTGGTCACATCTGCTTCGATACCGAATTCATCTCTGGCAAGGAGAATGGTACATCCGTGGCGCCCCACATCTCCTGTGACGATGACGGCATCTCCCGGTTTGGCTGCCGTGCCCGATGTGCGGACTCCGGGGATGATCTCGCCGATACCGGTGGTGGTGATGAAAACATTATCGACCTGTCCTTTTCCGGCAACTTTTGTGTCACCTGCCACGATTTTCACCCCTGCTTCGGCGGCAGTTTTTTCCATGGCGGCAGCGATCGCTTCAAGTTTGTCAAGGGGAAATCCCTCTTCAATGACGAAAGCGCAAGTCATGTATTTGGGTTTTGCCCCCATACAGGCAAGATCATTGACGGTGCCGCAAATACTGAGTTTGCCGATGTTTCCGCCGGGGAACTCCCAGGGGGAAACGATAAATCCGTCGGTGGAAAAGGCGATCTTGCCGCTCCAGGGCTCAAGGACGGCAGCATCGTCCCCTGTAAATTCAGGATTGGCAAAGTGCGCCTTAAACACTTTGTTGATAAGTTCATTTGTCTGCTCGCCGCCTGCGCCGTGAGCAAGTGTCACATATTCTTGTGTCATAAGATATTATCTCCCATATTGATAGTAAGCTGAACAGGATCCCTCGTGGGAGACCATACAGGCGCCCACAGGGTTGACGGGGGTGCACACCTTGCCGAAAAGAGGACAATCCTGAGGTTTGAGAATACCTTTGAGGATCTCTCCGCAGCGGCAGCCGGCATGAGGCGTCCCGGAACACTCCGGAACATTGAATTTGAGTCTTGCGTCAAAGGAAGCATATTTTTCATTGAGTTTCAATCCTGATCCGGGGATAACGCCAAGCCCCCGCCATTCGGCATCGCAGGGCGCCATAAATTCCTCAATGATCCTGACAGCGGCAGGATTGCCTTCATCTTTGGCTATGCGGCGGTAACAATTCTCAAAGAAAGCCCCCTCCCCTGTTTCTCCGTGATGAAGTATGACCGCCAAAGCAGTCAGCAGTTCATTGGGCTGAAACCCGGCAACGACGCCGGAAACATCCTCTTTGAGCAGTTCCCGGCAGATGGCGCTTCCGATGATCGTGTGCACATGCCCCGGGTAGAGAAAAGCATCGGCGCAGTTTCCCAAAGCACGGTAGGCGTTGGGCATGGTCTTATTTGAGGTCAGAAGAGAGAAATTCTCTAATCCTTGAGCTGCCGCATGTTTCACTGCAAGGCAGGCAGAAGGAGCTGTCGTTTCAAATCCCACTGCCAGAAACACGATTTTCTTGTCAGGATTATTTTGAGCGATCTCCACAGCATCAAGAGGGGTGTAGACTGCCTTGATCTGAGCGCCCTGGCTGCGGGCTCCTGCCAAACTCATCCGGCTGCCGGGGACCCGGATCAAATCTCCAAAGGTGCAAATCAGGGCGTTGTGCTCCAAAGCAAGTTCAACGGCACTGTCAATATATCCGGGCGGTGTCACACAGACAGGACATCCGGGACCTGAAATCAATTCGACCTGAGGCGGCACTATTTTCCGGATACCGCAGCGGAATATTTCATGGGTATGTGTTCCGCATACCTCCATGATCCGCAAGGGGCGTCCGGAGTAATTTTCAATTATTTCCCGGGGCGTTTTCATCAAGCTGCTCCATGATCTGAGTGGATTCTTCTTCGGAAGAATTGGTTATTTTTGCAATGGCGATCCCGGCATGGACCATAACATAGTCTCCCGGTTCCAGTTCATCCAGCAGCTCTGCGGAAACGGTTCTTCTGGCGCCTGAAGCATCAATGACAGCGCTGCCGCCTTTGACACTGACCACTCTGGCTGATAATCCGACACACATTTTTTCAATCCTTTTTATTGAGTTGATACATTGCTATTGCCGCCTGTCCCAAGGCAAGCCCTCCATCATTGGGGGGGACAAGGCGGTGGTGCAATATGTTAAAACCATATTTTTCAAGCTGCTTTTTCACAAGTTTCAGCAGCAAAGTGTTTTGAAAGACGCCGCCGCTCAGAGCGCAGCAATCAATGGCTGTTTTCTCACGGCACATCAGGGCTCCGGCAGCGATCAGCCGGGCAAGTCCGGCATGGAACTTCCATGCAAGATCAAACTTTGATTCCCCCTGAAGTCTCCGGCAAATCAAATCTTTGACCAAACTCTTCGTGTCAAGATGGAAAAGATCTTCTGAACCGGAAAGGAAGAAAGAAGGTATGGAATATTCCTCTTGTTTTTCACTTTTTTCAGCAGCAAACTGCAGTTTTACAGCGGCTTCGCCTTCAAATGTGGAATTTGTGCAGATCCCCAGAAGAGCTGAAACGCCGTCAAAGAGTCTCCCGCAACTGGTGGAGTTGACACAGTTGAGCTGCTTTTCAATCATCCTGAGCTGAAATTTCCACTCAGCTTCACTTTTACCCAATTCAAGATCACAGAGAAGTTTCAGTGTTCCGGGATCCTCCGGGGCTCCCGCCAGAGCAGCGGCGATGCGCCACCCCTCTCTGGAAGAAGCGTCCCCCCCTGCCTGTCGGAAGGGGGCGATCGCCCCCAGACGGGTGAAGGTTGAAAAATCAGCTTTCATGAATTCACCGCCCCAGATGGTTCCATCGGTACCATATCCTGTTCCGTCAAAGGAGATGCCGATAACGGGATCAGTATGATCGTTCTCAGCCATACAACTTGCAATATGGGCGTAGTGATGCTGGATCTTTATAAGAGGGAGTCCCATTTTTTCCGCAACGGCGGTAGAGTTGTATCTGGGATGCAGATCACAGGCAACCAGCTGGGGACGTATTTCCAGAAGAGAGTTCATACGGTGGATGGATTCTTCCAGAGCTTTGACCGTTCTGAGATCAGCCAGATCCCCCAGATAGGCTGACGGGTAAAAAAGTTCATCCCTGGCAGGACAGAAGGTATTTTTCAATTCGCCGCCTATGCCCAGCACTTCCCCTTTGAACTTTTGAGAAATGCGCAAGGGCAGCGGCGCAAATCCTCTGGAGCGGCGGATCATATAAGGAGCTCCCTCAAAAAGATCCATCACACTGTCATCCGCACGCAGCCTGATACGGCGATCGTGTGAAAGTATGAGGTCGCAAAAGTTGGAAATCTGTTCCAAAGCCTCTTCATCGTTGCGGCAGATGGGGGCTCCTGAAAGATTTCCGCTGGTCATCACAAGTGTATCACTCATTTCCACGCCGTCAACATAATTGAAAAGCAGCAGATGCAAGGGCGCATAAGGGAGCATGACTCCCACTGCAGGGTTTCCGGGAGCAATGGACTCCGGCAAGGAGGAGGTCGATTTTTTTCTCAACAGCAATATGGGCTTCTGCCAGCCGTCAAGGAGCGGAACCACATTTTCCGGAACGGCACAATTTTTTCTTACGGTCTCAAGGTCGCGCATCATCAGAGCAAAGGGTTTCACAGGACGGTGTTTCAACTCCCGGAGCCGCCTGACAGCTTCATCATTCGCCCCATCGCAGCAGAGATGAAAACCGCCAATGCCTTTAATGGCAACGATTTTCCCTTCCATAATGGAGCGGCGCACAAGGGTCAAAGCATCTTTGCCGCGCTCTTTTCTGCCCGCAAGATAGAGCTCCGGACCGCACTCATTGCAGCAGACAGGCTGAGCATCGTATCTGCGGCTTTCAGGAGAATCGTATTCCTGAGCACATTCAGGACACATGGGGAACTCCTTCATGCTGGTTCTTTCCCGGTCATAGGGCATGGCATCAAGAATGGTCAAACGGGGACCGCAGGCGGTACAGTTGATGAAGGGGTGCAGATAGCGGCGGTCACGGGGATCAAAAATTTCCTTCCGGCAATCGGGACAGACCGCAATATCAGGAGAGACAAAAATATCCCCTGCTTCATGAAGACTTTCTACAATGGCAAAATCTTCTTTTTCAAACGCCGCACACTCCAAAAGCTCCACCTTGAGCACCATTGAACGGGGCGGCGGATCATTTTTCAGCACGCCAAGAAACTTTTCAAAGTTCTCCTTTTCACCTTTTGCATGGATCTCAACGCATGATCCTTTGTTCGCCACATCCCCTGTAATATTGTACAAAGCGGCTGTACGGCTGACAAAGGGACGGAATCCCACCCCTTGCACAATACCGTAAAGGCGGATCAAACGGACGATCACAGAGCTCTTCATCATAAATTCTCCCACACTCTCCCGGAAACAGCAAAATGGGGAAAGTCAATGAATCCGCCTTTGAAATCAGGCAGAACTTTTTTGAACATGCGGTCGCCGATCACCACATCTGCTTTGAACTCTTCCACTGCTTTTGCAAGATCCTCTTCCTCTTTCAACGCTCTATCCTGAGGAGCGCTCAAGGATTTTTCGGTCATAAAGAAGGTGGCACAAGCCACATCATCTGCTCCCGCAGCCAGAAGTTTTTCCCTCAAGGCAGCAGCGGCAAATTGCTGGTGTATGATCAAAACTTTTTTACCGGAAAGAGATGAGCAATTTTTCAGCAGCTCATCCGGCAGCCAGGGAGATGCCATTTCCCACGGCGTGCCGAAACGCTTTTCCAAAAGTCTGGCTGCGGCAACACCTGCAGGAGAAACGGCAATATTTCTTTCATTGGCTGAAGCGCGCTTTACAGCGTCAAGCCCTGCCCCCATTCCGTAGACATAAGGTTTTTTATCTATGCTGTCTGCAAGAAATGCCCCTGCCTGACAGGTGCTGAAATCCAAGGGCGTCGCCCCAAGTATGCCGACGGAATCTTTTTCCACAGGCAATTTTTCCACAGCAAAGGTGTCAAAGAGCATTTCAAAGGCTTTGGAAGCCCCCTTGTCGTAATAGTTGACACCGGTGCTTTCAATGGTCAATACAGGAACCTGCGTGCGCTTTTCAGCCATGCGGCGCAAGGCTTTGAAGTCGGTGGCGATCACCGCCGGGACCGGCGTTCCCACAAGGACCGCAAAGGGTGCCTTGACCGTTTCCTGAGCGGAAACGATCTTGTCAACAAGCAAGTGGTCTCTGCCGAGAATGGCATCCATATCCCGCATACCGGTGCTGAACACGGCACTGCGCATGGTAAACCAGCGGGGTTCATCAAATCCGCAGACATTGCCGGTGCAGCCTCCGGCATCGCAGATGGCGATAAGTCCCCCAAATTCAAAGAGGGCAGAGACGACGCCGGAGTTATCCGGGGCAAAGGGGGAAAGGCGTTTGAGAAAACCTTTCATTTTTTCTCCTTTCCGGCAGCAAGTTTACTGTCAAGTTCCGTAAAAAGCGCCTTGATCCCGGCGTAACCGAAGGGCTGTTTTTCGCCGTTCCAGTCGATACCGGGGACGCCGGGGTGATAGTAGCCCGCATCTTTGCCGATGAAGGCATCACAGGGGACCTCATTATCTTTATAGAGCAGCATGGTGGGGGAAAGATTGGAGCTGATCCGGGTTTCCGGGCTGAGCTGAGCGATTTTTTTCACCCAGACAAAGTTCCCCTCCCCCACAGTACCGAATATTTCCGGCACCTTGAAGCCGTAACGGAGCAAGGCAAGGGCAAGTTCAAAGGGATCCCCATTGAGCCATTCACCTACAGATATGGAAATATTTCCATGGCGACTGATAAAATTTTCAACAGCTGCGGCAGCTTCATCGTAATACCCTTTATCGTCGAACTGCACACCGATGGCGGCAGCAAAAAGAGCATACTGGCGCTGCACCTTGTCAAGCTGATACAACCGTGTGAGTTCCACACTGGGAATACCGAGCCGTTTTTCCAGATCAGCTGCGGCATAACGCGCCTCCTGATTGAGAACGATATTGAAGTTTGCCTCAGCCATTTGCAGATATTCGTCAAAGTCGGCACACAGAGCCAGCTCTCTTATCTTGTTGACGCCCGCCTGTTTCAACAGAAAACGCAGCTCGCAATCTTCGCTCAATGCTGTAAAAAATCCCAGTATATTGACGGCATCCGGTCTTTTGGGGAGCGGTTTCAGCAAAGAATAAACGCTTTTGCGCACCTGAACCATAGGGGGCAGTCTGCCTTCCCTTGTGAGAGCGTACATGTAACAGGGCTCCACGGGGACGCCTGCTTTTTCAGTGCACTTGCGGCAGACCCGCTCCATATCGGTTCCTAAAAGGGCATCCACACAGGTAATGCAGATCATCACCGCACTGGGGAGCTTGGGCAGAGAGTCGCAGACCTCTTTGACGGCATCTGGGATACGCACCAGATGGCGCCCCGTCACGATGTCTGTATCATCAAGGAGCAGATAGAAGAACCTTTCTCCCAAATTTCCCGGAGCGGCAAGGGCAGAGGTGTTCCTGCCGCAGCAGCGGGGCGCCACAAGGAGCATGACCGAATCAGGCACGGCAAGCCCTGCCCGCTTGACGCCGAAGCCTTGAGCTCCGGGGGAGTTAAACGCCAAAGTTGCGGGGGAGCTGTAAATCAGATGTTTGTTCCCGATAAGTTCATCAGGAATATGTTCCGCACCTTTGTCTGCCAATTCTGCAGCGGTGATAAAGTAATAGTGGTCAGCCATATCCGTGTCATTCCTCATCGTTTTCTTCTGCAAGCAGCAGATCGGCAAGAGCAAGGAACGCTTTGCTCACTTCGAGAGAACCATCCCCTTCAATGACGGTTTTGCCCATATCCTCAAAGCGGATGATATCGTTGCTTCTGGGAATATCTGCCACGATCTCAAGGTTGTTGGCATCAGCAAATGCGCGCACCTTTTCCTCCTCATTTTCCACAGCCCGGCGGTTCATGACCACGCCACGGACTTTGGCGTAGCCCCGGTCGGCAAAGTTATCTACAGCGCGTTTGATGTTTCCGGCAGCATAGAGAGCCATCTTTTCCCCTGAAGTCACGATGAGCACCTGACTTGCGTAACCTTCACGGATGGGGGCGGCAAATCCGCCGCAGACCACATCACCCAGCACATCGTAAAGAACCACATCGGGCTTGCGCTCTTCAAAGAGTTCAAGAGACTCCAGCAGGGCAAAGGTGGTGACGATGCCCCGTCCGGCACACCCCAGTCCGGGAGTGGGGCCGCCGGTTTCGATGCAGAGCACGCCGCCGAAACCTTCTTTGGCGATATCTTCGATTTTTTCCGGGTCCCGATCGTGTTCCTGCAGATAATTCATCACAGGGGTAAGAGCTTCTCCGTTGAGCAGATTGACAGTGGAATCCGCTTTGGGATCGCAGCCGATCTGAATGACCTTCTTTCCCCGCAGGGCAAATGCCGCCGCCAGATTGGAAGTTACGGTGGATTTACCGATACCGCCTTTTCCATATACAGCAATTTTCAACATATTTTATATTCCTTTTTCAAAATTTTTACCGCAAAGAGAGCGCATATCCTTTCTGAAACACCTGCCGGAAAAGGCTTCATGAGGAACTGAAACAAAGGCAGTTCCTGCCGGAACGATGGGCTTGTAAAGGGGATCTGCGTAAAGTGTTGAGACTTTTGCAAAACCTTCAGCCACAGCGTCTTCATCCACAACACTTATTTCATCTTCTTTCAGAAATGCGAACTCGGATTCCAAAGGATTGAGTACATGAGCATTTATTCCCCGTTCCATCTGCAAGGCACAGCAAAGAGAGGAGCTCCAGAGGGTTTCCCCGATAACGGCGGCACGGGTTCCAGGGGAGCGTTCTGCAAGACAGAGGTGCGTACTGACGCCCCTTTCTGCGGCTTTTTTAAGAGCGAGCATACATTTTTCTGTGAACTTTGTTCCAATGGGCACACCGGCGACATAGGGCGTTCCAAAATGTTTTTCAAAGTACAAAGCAAGCTCTTTGGCAGAGGAAGATATCAGCAGATTGACGCCTGCGGCACCGGCTTGAGTCAGTTCTTCAAAGGAGCTCCCCATGCTCCAGCAGGAGTTGACCTCAAAACCATTCTCTTCCAGAAGTTTTCTGATGGACTCAACTTGACCGTTGATCGAATAATCAAGGGGGGTTGCGCCAAGAATATTGACCTTGCGGGGATCTTTTGCCAAGCCCCTGCAGCAAAACCTTTCTGCAAAAGCACAAAGAGCCTGATTGACGCCTGAAAGATAAGATTTTATGCCGTTGGTATGCAATGCAAGGACAGGGATATGGGTACGCGCTTCTATTTCTGCTCCCAGAGCATCAAAGTCTGTCCCAACCATCATGGGCAGCGGAGAACCGCAGATGGCGATAAAACGGCATCCGGGAAACTCTTTCGCCCCTTTGACAACATTGTCAATAAAGCGCTCATCGTTCCCCAGGATCATATCCGTTTCAGTCAGAGCAGAAATACAGGTTCTGCTTGGGTGATCGTACCAGCGGGGTTCATCGTGAGTGGCATAGGTGGAGTTGCACCCTGAGGCATCGTGGACAACAGTCATGCCTCCCAGTTCATAAAGGGATGAACAAACGCCCGCCGTATCGGAGCTGTGAATAGAAATTACAGAGCTGACAACTTTCATAAACAGCTTTCGCACCCCCATCCTTTATGACCGATGACCTTCTTTATATCTTTCGGCGTTTGCCATGCCTCTTGCAGCACTCCGGCAACTGCCCCAACGCCATAGTGTCCGTAAAAGCCCCTGCCCCAGACCAGATCCCCAAAGTAGGGCGTATTGACAAAAAAGGCAGCCTTCTGCCCGATGGCAAGAACTTTTGAACTTCTTTTCTTCTCATTGGCAAAACGCATTTTGACATGGAGCGTGGGCGTGATTTGAAGTTCCGGGAAATTTTTCTTGAGAAATTCAAAATCCTCTTTGTCTCCGGGGAGAAACACATCGGCAAAGATCTGCACCACATTAAATCCTGCTTCCAGAAGCCGCCGTGCCAGACTCAACACCCGGGGCGTTGCCGTGTAGTCAATGACTACTGGCGTGGATCCGACCACAGAAAGCGTTTCGGCAAGGGCTCTCTGAGCCTTGCTGCGTTCCTCAGAAAAGTCCGGAACGGGCAGTTGCAGAGCTTGAGCAAGTTTTGCATAATTCATGTCGATTTCCGATTCACCGTAACAGATGGGCAGATGGAGATGTTTCTGCCCCAAACGGTTTTCAAGAGCTTCTGCTGCGGCAACGGCTTGGGGGATCCATGTCATATTGAGGAAACTTTTCCCCATGTCAAGGTAAGCGTCATAAGAAGTACACCTTGTGATTTCCCGGCAGATGATCTTATTTTTTTCCAGCCAGGGGAAAAGTTCACAATTTCTGTCGGCAGCAAAGTCACTCCCTAAAAGATTGACAGCATTTCTTTCCAACGCTTTCCTTTCCTGAAGGGGCAGAAAGAGCTGGCGCCGCATAAGCTGATCGGGGGTAAGACCGCTTTTCCGCATGGTGGGATTCATGTAGCAGTCCACAAAAACGATGTCAGGGAAACGCCGGGAAAGTTCTCTGATACATTCAGAAAAATCCATTCCGGAAAACTGCTGGATGCAGCTTATGAAGACAAGGACAACAGGGGGCTTTTTCGGGAGTTTATGCAGGATCACAGTCACTCCTTCAATAACATTTTCTTCCATGGAACTGTCATAAAAATCACTTTCTCCGATCCCCACCCAGGACATACGATCCATGGCGTTCATCTCCGCAGCGGTCAGGATCACCCCCCGCAGACAGCCTCTGGCACAGATGAAGATCTGATGAGATTCCGGCAGCAGCATCCCGGTATGAACGATGTTCCACATTCCCCGTGCCGGAGCATTGAATTCCAATCCTCCGGGAAAGGGTTGCGGAAACGCCGCTTTTGAAATGGGAGTGGTTATGCTTTCCATTGTTTTATTTCCTGCAGCTGTTTTCTAAAACGGTTTCAGCAAGACGCCTGTATGAATCGGCTTCAGGGGTGTTGGGGAAGGCTGAAAGAAGGCACTCTTTGCGTTCTTCTGATTCCTGAACAAGGGGACTCCACTCCAACACGCCGGTAATGGAAGAATCAAAGTCGGCTGCCAGTTCCTCAACTTTAGACACTTCATTTTTGACATTGCGTTTGTTGAGTATGAAACCTCCTAATTTCGCATATCCTCTGCGCCCGAAATTCCCCACTGCCATGGCAATGTTGGCTGCCGCATGGATCGCCATGTTTTCACCGGAAGAAAGAATGTAGACCCAGTCGGCGCATCCGTTACGCATAGGCATGGAAAATCCGCCGCAAACCACATCTCCCAAAACATCATAGAGGACCACATCCGGCTGCCACTCTTTGAAGGCGCCCATTTTTTCCAAAGTTTCCAGTGCGGCAATGATGCCTCTCCCGGCGCACCCCACTCCGGGAGCGGGACCGCCGGATTCAACACAAATCACCCCTTTATCCCCCACAGCGCTGATATCAGAAAGTTGAAAAGTTCCTCCCTTGCGGATCAACTCCAGTACGGGCGTCACTTTTCCGCCCCGGAGCAGCAGAGAAGTTGAATCTGCTTTGGGGTCACATCCGATCTGCACGACCTTCATTCCTTTTTCTGCGAAAGCGAGGGCAATATTTGAAACGGTGGTGGATTTACCGATACCGCCTTTTCCGTAAAAAGCCAATTTCAGCATGATCTGTCTCCATAGTCGCCGCGACCGATAACGATTTGCCTGCCCATAAGAGAAAGCTGTTTCTGCAATTCAGAGTGCAGAACGCTGGCAGTTCCGGGGTCGGCGCTGTTTTTATTGTTGTAAAGGGCGTATTTGCTTCTGATTTCCATGGGGGAAATATTGGGCATGACCACATTGGCACCGGCAAGGATCCCCTGCAGTCTGCCGTCAGGCAGCAGAGTCCCCAAAGCCGTGGTTGCGGGCAAAAGCACATCTGGCAGCATGATACGGCAGAGACTCAGAAGGAAGAGTGTCAATTCACCGCTGCCGCAAGGGGCATCAGCAAAGGGGGTGTCGCAGTGGGGTATAAAAGGACCTATGCCAACCATTTGAGGCTTGAAGCTGCTGATAAAAGCCATATCACACGCCAGATGTTCCAAAGTCTGCCCGGGAGTTCCCACCATGAATCCGCAGCCGGTCTGGAATCCGGTCTCTTTCAGAGCGTCAAGACATTCCAGGCGTGATGCAAGGGTCTGATTTGCCGGGTGGATCATGGAAAAGTGTTCAGGGGAAGCACTTTCATGGCGCAGAAGATAGCGATCGGCTCCTGCAGCAAAAAGCTGCCGGTAATCTTCTTTGGGGAGTTCCCCCACAGAAAGAGTCACGGCACAATCCGAAAAACTTTCTTTGATATGCTGAACAAGCACACAAAGTTTTTCAGTGCTCCAGAAACGGTCTTCGCCGCTTTGGAGCACAAAGGTGCGGAACCCGTAATCATAGCCTGCTTTGCAGCACTCCAGTATCTCTTTTTCATCAAGACGGTAGCGTTCTGCTTTTTTATTGGAACGGCGGATACCGCAATAAAGACAATCATTGACACAGTAATTGGAAAACTCAACGATCCCCCGGACAAAGACTCCGTTGCCAAAGCGTTCCAAAGTAAGTTTGCGCGCCTTCTCTGCGGCAACAGCACGGAACGCTTCATTGTTGCCGGCAGCAAGAAGAGTACACCACGCCTGAGTGTCAAGAGCGCCTTTGGCGTGTAATTCTTCAAGAAGCTGTAACAGTTTTTCCATTTCCTTATCGTTCCTTATCAAAATGCTCTGTTTCCTTCACGGGTAGGTGAAATAACTTTCCTTTTATCCGAAAATCTTTTCACAGACCGCTTTTTATTTTTGAGAAACTCAAAAATGAAAAGCGTTACTGAAAAAGGTTTGGGAATCTTCCTTCGCCAAGGCTACGGAGGACAAGAAAGGGGTGGGGTTTGGGGCGGGGGAAAAAGACCTTTCCTCAAAAGGGCTTTTCCCCCGCCCCAACTCCCTCAACCTTTTTACCGACCTTTGTCGGGAACAGCGCTTATCAAAAAGACAGCGGCAGCCGCCTGTAAAGAACGGATGCCGCTGATATACACTGCAACTGGAACACAGCAAGCAATTTTCCGTAATCTTTCACCTCAAAAACTATTTCGGTGTCAGGCAGATATTGCTGTATGCAATTTTTCAGGATACCTTCCGGTATCCGGTTTTGTTTTTTATTCTTTAAGAGTCCTCTTCTTTTGAACACACTGCTTTGGCAGTCACTCCGGGAATGCGTCCCAGTTTACCGCTCAGGGCGTTGATGGTTGCAAGGGGGGCATCGACGGCAATGGTGATGATATTCTTTTTGCGCTCCCGGTAGGGAAGCCCCATGCGTCCGATGATAAAGCTGTTGAACTCATGGAGCAAGGCATTTATTTCCCCTGATGCTTCAATGCTCTCTGCGATGATCGCAATGACTGCCACACGATTATTCATCTTTGGTCATCCCAGTTTTGCAAGTCCGGCATTGAGACGCCGCATGGACTCCTCTTTGCCCAGCACATTCATGATCTCAGCAGGACCGCCGGGCGTGGCAGGCAAACCGGAAAGCGCGATGCGGACCGCCCACATGGGCTGCCCCAGCTTGACACCTCTTTCGGCGGCACAACCTTCGATCAGGGGATTGACTGTATCAGGAGTCAACTCTGCAAGTGCTTCAAACTTGGGGATCAGCTCCTCAAGAATGGATTTCGCAACTTCGGGATTGCATTTGCTCTTTTTGTTGTTGAACATATCGGCACCGAACTCAGGCAGTTTATGGAAGAAGGCGATCTTTTCAGGGATCTCAGCCAGAGTTTCGATACGGGAACGGATCAGTTCAGCCAGAATATTCCATTTGCCTTCAAGGGCGGTGCCTTCGATTTTCGCAAAAGGTTTGGCAAGAAGTGCAAAAGTTTCAGGTGCCATCATCTTGAGGTGTTCAGAGTTCATCCAGCGGAGTTTTGTATAGTCAAAAACGGCAGGAGCCTTGTTGAGCCCGGCAAGAGAGAATACTTCAGCAAGTTCTGCAAGAGAAAAGATTTCCCGATCGCTCTTGGGGTTCCAGCCGAGGAATGCGATATAGTTGACGATGGCATCGGGGAGAAATCCTTCTTCCACAAGGTTTTCAAAGCTGACAGAACCGTGACGCTTGGAAAGTTTTGAAACATTGCCTTCGGCATCTTTGCCCATAATGAGGGGAAGATGGACATAAGTGGGGATCTCCCACCCGAAAGCCTTGTAGAGCAGATTGTATTTGGGGGTGGAAGACAAGTATTCACATCCACGCACCACATGAGTGATCCCCATGAGGTGATCGTCCACCACATTGGCAAAGTTGTAAGTGGGCATACCATCCTGTTTCAGCAGGATCTGATCGTCCAGGACTTTGTTTTCGATTTCGATCTCGCCGAAAACGGAGTCCTGAAAGGTGGTTGCCCCGGTACGGTCGATGCGCTGCCGGATCACATAGGGCGTATTGGCAGCAAGTTTTGCTTTGACCTCTTCGGCTGAAAGTTCATCACAATGTCCGGGGCAGCGTCCATCTGAGAATTCAGTTTTGTTTTCTTCGCCGGGTTCCGCTTCGGTCTCTTCGGATTTTTCGCAGAAGCAGTAGTAGGCAGCTCCCAGTTCGACCAGCTTTTCCGCATACTCTTTATAAAGAACTTTGCGTTCGGACTGGATATAGGGACCATAATTTCCGCCATTGTCGGGTCCCTCATCATGGTCGATGCCAGCCTGTTTCAAAGTGGAGTAAATAATATCAACAGCCCCTTCCACATAGCGATTCTGGTCGGTATCCTCAATACGCAGCACGAAACTGCCCTTGCCGGAACGGGCAAGAAGCCAGGCATAAAGAGCGGTACGGAGGTTGCCGACATGCATAAAGCCTGTGGGACTTGGCGCAAAACGGGTACGGATCTCACACATATATTTTCTTTTCCTGTGATTAAATTAGTGTTGTACTGGGGTATAATATACCATCAAATAAACTTTTTTTCAAGAATTTTGCAATAATGATTTGACTTTTTTCAAAACAGAGTGTATATTTTACACATACTCAAACGCGTCTCCATCGTCTAGAGGCCTAGGACAACGGGTTCTCATCCCGTCAACAGGGGTTCGACTCCCCTTGGAGATGCCATTTTTTTTGCCTTTTTTGAGGGTCAACACAGAAAAGTCCGTGTTTTGCTCTTCTTTAATGAAAACTTCCTTCATATATTGTCTTTTTCCGGAAAAGTTGCTTTGCAACTCTTTGACATTGAGGGCGTAAAGTGTGAAAAGTCAGCTCAACTTTTCAGGGCGCCCGCCCGAGGAAAGGGCGAAATTTTGAAAAAAAGTTGAAAAAAAGGGTAAAAATGATTGAAAAGTATAACGCAATGCGTTATATTAAAGAGGGAAAAACAAGAGGAAAAATCAACGATGATCAAAAGTTTTGACGATAAGGAGACAGAAAAGATCTTCTCCGGCATCCAGTCAAGGAAGCTGCCGGGGGATATCCAGCGCACGGCGCTGCGGAAGTTGAAGTACATCAGTCAGGCGGTCACTCCGGAAGACCTGAGGGTTCCCCCCGGCAATCACTTTGAAGCTCTGGAAGGCAGAACAGGCTTCTTCAGCATCCGGATCAACGATCAGTGGCGCATCACCTTTTCGTGGAACGACGGCGCCGAAAATGTCAAGATTGAAGATTATCACTGAAAAAAACAGGAGGGCAAAAATTATGAATACCAACGAAAAAGAAACCTTTATCCCTCCCGTGCATCCGGGAGAAGTGCTGCTTGAGGAGTTTATGAAGCCCCTCAAGTTGACCCAGAACGGACTGGCGAAAGCCATCGGTGTGCCGCCCCGCCGCATCAATGAGATCATCCACGGCAAAAGGGCGATCACCGCCGATACGGCGATCCGCTTGAGTCTCTTTTTCGGCACATCCGCTCAAGTCTGGCTGGGGCTCCAGTCAGAGTATGACCTTGACTGCATCCTCTATGCCGAACGGACAGGCAACAAAGGAACCTTTGACTTCATCAAACGCTTTGTCCCCAAAGCGGCAATGTTCTGAACCTTTCCCCTTCGTGACCACGCTCCCCCGGCTTTGACGGTCGGGGGAGCTTTTTTATTTCCGGACGATCTTTGTCCGGGTCATACTGACCGGCAGCAGATTTTTCACCCCGGCGGTCACTCTGTTCCCTGGTCAGCGGTCGTGTCCGTGTTCCCATGGTCGTCTCCTTTGGCGGCTTTGAACTTGGTGCCCGCCCAGTACAGCTCGATGCTGAAGGGGCGGCAGTTCCGTGTCTTGGCTGAGTAGAGCTGCGTGGTGCTCTTGCCCTTTTCCCGCCACAAGAAAGCGACAGTGTGGGCAAGCTGTTCAAGGCTGGAGGTCTCCTTCAGCCAGGTCAGATCCGGGATCCCGCCCGCCATCTGGCTCTGGCGGTTGAACTGGCTGACGATGATGCCCGCCGCCTTGAACTCTGCAAGCGTCCCGTGGATAGTCTGGATGGAGGCGTTGATCTCCTCCAGCGGCGACCGCAGCCGCCGGTCAGGGCTCAGGTTCTGGAGGAAGTCCACATAGACCACTTCTGCCGCTCCGTCGCTCTCGACGGCACGGAGCTGCTGCCGGATGAAAGAGGGCGTAATGGCGCCCGCATCGTTCCCGAAAATGTGGAGCTGCTTTGCGTACTTGTCCAGAATGAATCCCAGCAGCTCCTTGAAGCGGATCAAAGCGTACTGATCCCGTGAGGGCAGATAGTGGGGAATCCCGGAAGCCGCCGCCACGATACGGGCAAGGATGTCCGCCGTGCTGGACTCGGTACAGAAATAGGCGACGTTGAAGCCAGCCTGGAGCTGCTCCCAGACGGCAGCGGCGCAGAGGGCGGTCTTCCCTCCCCCTGCCCGTGCGCCCAGGACGAACATTTCGCCCTTGCGTAAGTGGCACTGGTCTCCCGTGGTACCCGTGGGAAACATGGGAACCAGCTTCGGCGGGGCGGCGATCAAGTTCGCCTCCAGGTCTGCTGCCGCCTCGGCAAGAGTGGGAACGTGGCGCCCGCCTGCGGTGATCCGTGCGGTCTCAAGGCTCGCCGTCAGTTTCCGGATGATCTCAGCGGGATCCGCCTCTTTGGATTCGGCATCTTTTGCGGCACAGCTGCAAGCATACTGCAGCTCCCGCTTGGCTTCGGCGGCCTTCAGCTTTTCCGCCCAGGAAACGAAGTTGACGGTGGTGGAAATGGAAAGCTCCAGTTCGCAGATCTCAAGGGTCAGCGTCGGGAGCAGCTCTGACAGCGTAACGATGTCCACGCTGCGGCCGTTGGTAAGTTCGCTGTCGATGGCCTTCCAGATGTCCCGTGTGCGGTCATCGGTGAAGGTGCGGTCGGTGATGGCGTGCAGCTTTGCGGTGGCGATCAGATTGTTTTCCCGGAGCAGTGCTGCCAGAAAGGCTTGCTCAAGTCTCGGAGCATCCATCTGTTACGCCTCCTGCAGTTCCCTGATCCGGTCGTCAAGAGACTTTTCCGGAGCGGCGGCAGGTGCGGGCATCTTCCCTGCCCTCATCGCCCAGGCGGCAAGGCGCCCGGCGGTCTGCCAGGTCTTCTGGAGCTTGAAGCGGGGGCGGCCCCTCTTGTCGGGCTCCAGCCAATACCGGCAGAACTCTTCTCTGAACGGCGCAAAGGAGTGATTGCTGCCGATAGCGGCATAAACGGAGTCGATAAAGTCAGACTCCTCCCACTTTGAGAAGTCCAGAGGCTTCAAAACCACCGCTTTTTCCGATGTTTGGTTCAAAGAAAAACTTTTTTTCTTTGCATCTTCTTCAGAAGATGTTTCTTTTTTTAAATCTAAATCTACATCGGCTTTTTTGGGTTCGGTTGGGTTCAGTTGGGTTCGGTTGTTTTTTTCAAAAACCGACTGGTTTTCACAAAAACCCACCGGGTTTTCCGGGTTTTGTTCGTTTTCTTCAAAAACCTCTTGCGTTTTCGGTCTGCCGCCCTTGCCGCCATTGGCACGATTACGCTCGCAGACGGCGGCATATTTCGCTTTGTCGTGGTCGATGCAAGTCTTGAACTCGTTCCAGAGCGCAGCGGCGATCCCGCCGAACTCAGGCGCCTGATCATCTTCGGCATACTCTCTGATGGCAGCCAGCATCTGCCGCAGTTCCGGTTCGGACAGACACTGGAGCGTGTCAAACCAGCGGAAGCGGAAGCACATGGCCTCTTTCATTTTTTCGGGCTTGGTACTCATGGCAGACTCTTTCTCAATTTTTCCAGCTTCTGCTGGAGTTGTGGATCAGCAAGGTCGAAAACGGGCACGCCGTGCTTGACAGCAGCGGCAAGCTCCCGTTTGACGCCGGTTGAGTTCTCCCAGCCGGGGAGCCCGTCACAGGACCTGCGATAAAGACAAGAAAGTGTATGGGGGTGGTCATTTTGTTGGTGATCTCCTTTTCTTTGTTCCGGAGCATAAAGCCCAGTTCCTTCATTTAGTGAATAAGAATGTCAAGACCCATTTTGACCACTCCATTGTTCCTCCGGAAAAACTGTGTATTACGACAGCGGACACTTGACAAAAAGTATCTCATGGTGTATTGTAATAGAGCAGTTTACAAACTTACGGAGGTAAATATGAATGGAAAACTCTCAACGGCGCTGCTGACCGCCGAAGAAAAGGTCAAAGTCTTAAAAGTCCTCCAAAAATAAAGAAAGGCAAAAAAGATGAAAAAACTGATGTTGCTTGCAGTGGTGGTATTGACAGGTGTGTGTTTCGCCAAAGATGTATATGTTCGCCCGACGGTGGTCAGCGGCGACACGATCAGAGCCCGTGGAAAGACCTATCGTCTCTGGGGAATCAACGCCCCCAGAGGCGGATGGAATAACGTTGCCATAGCCGCCCTTGAGCAGATGACCAAAGGATTGGAGTTCAAACTTCTGGTCAACAAAAATTATCCCGGAGTGGCAAAGTTCGGAGTGTTCGACCGTGACGGCGGGAAACAGATCAACCCTGCACTCAAGCTGCTGAAGATGGGACTTGCGACCTACCGCCCCGGCGACCGTCCTGCCGACGACAAAAATGCGAAGATCTACCGTGAAGCCGAAGCTGCCGCCAAAAAAGCAAAGATCGGCATCTGGTCAGAATAATGGCTTTAAGGTTGTTTTTTACGAAAAAAGTTTTAATTTTTTACTAAAAGCACTTGAAAAAACTTGACAAACAGTATAAATTATGAAAGAAGAAAGACATACCGCCCCCAGCAAACACTCGCCCGTTAGTGACGAGCAAGTCCCTGCGGGGCTTTTTTTGGCTCCTAAAGCGGCAGTTTTGGTGGATGGAGAATTTTTTTTAAAACGTTATTGCAAACTTACAAACACCTCCCAGGAAGAACTTGATCCTGAAAAAGTAATTGCCATCTTGCAAGGGATGTGTCTGCGGCACGTCCGACATGTACACCGTCAACTTTATCGGATTTTCTTTTACGATTGCACGCCATTTTCCAAAAAGCTGCACAATCCCATCAGCAATAAAACCATAGACTACGGCAAATCCGATATATTCAAATTCCGGACAGCCTTCCACGAAGAATTAAGAAAGTCCCGCAAAGTCGCGCTGCGTCTGGGACATTTGAGTGATGACGAAAACGCCCGCTGGGTAATCAGGACCAATTTGATCAAGGATCTATTGAGTCATAAACTGGAAATATCAGACCTGAAGCCTGAAGACATCCACCCCAATCTCCGACAAAAAGCGGTTGACATGAAAATCGGAATAGACATTGCCTCACTTACGCTAAAACAACAGGTAGACACAATTATTCTGATATCCGGAGATGGTGACTTTGTTCCTGCGGCAAAGCTTGCCAGGCGTGAAGGTATAGACTTTATTCTCGATCCGATGTATCAAAAAGTCCAGACAGAGTTGTATGAGAACATAGATGGTCTTCATTCCGCTTTCCGGAGCCGCAGCAGTCAGGAAAAGGAAAAAGAATAATGCTCCGTAAATACGGAAAAAAATGGTACATTATGTTCCGGGGGCTTGACGGCAAGCTCAAAACCCCTTCTCTGAAAACCGACAGACAAGGAAGACGCCGCAAAATGTCACGGAGATTTTTTGCCTTTTTCTGTATAGCGCTGAACGCTGATATCAATATTGTTCCTCCGGAAAAACTGTGCATTACGACAGCGGACACTTGACAAAAAGTATCTCATGGTGTATTGTAATAGAAAAGTTTACAAACTTACGGAGGTAAATATGAATGGAAAACTCTCAACGGCGCTGCTGACCGCAGCCCTTCTTTCATCCACCGCTTGGGGCGCGGAAAGGATCGAAACGCTCCACCTTGATGCAATAGCCGCTCCAAAGCGCTGGAGCCCCGCAGAAAGCAGCGTCGTGGCGGCTCCGGTCAAATTCAGTGATCGTCCGGTTTTGAAATGGACAGTTTCCATAGATCATTTCACAGGGGAAAAAAAATATCCTGTCGGCTGGCCCCGGATGTACATGAACAATTTTTTACGCACGAAACCTGTGATTCCCTCCGATTGGTCCAACTGGGACTTTTTTGAATTCGATCTGACCATGAAACTGGAAGGGGATCCCGCCAATAAAAATTGCGTTGTGACCTTTATGATCGCCAGTGCTCAGCCCCGCTGCAACACATCATTGCGCCAAATGCATGATGGAAAACGCCACAGTATCAGGATCCCTGTTTCACAGATCACAGCTCCCCGGAAAATCACCTCTTTCGGATTTTCCATTGCCGAAAGCAACTATAAGCACGGCAGCAAACTGACTGTTCATGCCGGAAACTTCCGTCTGACCCGTTCAAGTCATTGTACCATCGACAAAGCGACTATGCTGACTCCTGCAATCACTGGAGCTGCCCCCTCCATCAAACTCCGGCTCCATATAACGGGACCTGGCAGCGATGTGGCACGGGGAGTTCCTTTTCAACTCGTTTACGGCAAAACAAACTCTGTGGTAAGAGAAGAGACTCTCCCGGTAAAACGGGGCGATAGAGAAGTTGAGATCGCCATTGACGAACTGCGGCTTGAGCCGGGCAATTATACACTTAATCTTTTCCCGGCTGACAAAACAAGAAAGAAAAGCCTTTCATTCAAAGTTCTTTCCTCTCCCTACAAGGTGAAAAAATGAAAAAATGTTTATTTCTTTATTTGGGGGCACTTCTGCTTGTTTCCACGGCTTTTGCCGGAACACTCCGGCTGCAGCCCCTCAAAGGGAAAATCACTCTTGACGGCAAGCTGGATGAAAAAATCTGGCAGCGCAAAGCGGATGTGGAAAAGTTCTATCTTTTCGGAGCTGTTCCTGATGGCTTCAAACCCGTTGGCACCAAAGCCTTCTTTTACATAGACCGGGATTTTCTCTATGCAGGTGTCCGCTGTGAAGAGCCCTTCATGCAGAAGCTGAAACTCACAGGAAAGAAACTGGATGATGCCGTCTGGAAAGATGACGGTATTGAACTCTTCTTCATCCCCACTCCGGCAAAGAGCAGCTATGTGCAGATCGTCTTCAATGCCAATGGCGTTGTCTTTGATCTCTTTCAGAAAGAACCGGGTGTGACTCAGAGTGATCTTTCGTGGAACTCCAATGCCATCTGCACTACTTACAAGGGAAAAAATTTCTGGAGCCTTGAGGCGGCGATCCCCCTTGAAAATTTGCCTGTGGAAGCTCCCGCAGGAGATTGGAAATTCCACATGGCACGCAACCGTGCCTGGAAGGGGGAACAGTATTCTTTTGTAAAAGGTATCAGCTCTTTTCACGATGTTTCAAAATTTTTCACCCTTTCCGGAGTGAAACTTCCCCATCTCAAACTGACCATTCCACAATATGATCTTGGCGAAGGCAAATACGGCATCAACCGTGCCCGGGTGGTCTTGAAAAACTGGAGCAAAAACAAGGTCGCAGCCCTTATTTCCACTCAAGGGCAGAAACACACGGCATACATTGCTCCTTTGAACTCAAGAGTCGTTCACCTGGATTGGGAACAGCCCTTTGACAAGCCCCTTATCTCCCGCGAACTGGTCATCTCTGAAGGAGGCAAAGTATTGCGCCGTCTGGCGTTGAATAAAAAGCTGCCGGAAATCATTCCAGATGAAAAACGCACCGTTTTCTTTATTGAGAACAACAAGGCGATCCAACTTGCGATACCTCTCCATCTGGCAAAATTGAGTCAGCGTGATGCCCGGCTCCTTTGGGAGATCAAAGATTTGAAGGGGGCAAAAATGGTTTCCGGCGTTACCACCCCCAATGACGGTCAGGCATTGCTGAGGATCTTCTGGAGCTTTATGTCTCCCGGAAATTACAAGCTCCATTTGACCCTTGTCTGCAAAGGCGAAACCGTTGCCAAAGTCCAGCGGGACTTCCGTTTAGTCAATTCACCATTTCAAGGAATCTGAAATTTATGAAAACAACATCACTTTCTCTTTGTCTGGCAACTGCAGGAGCGCTCACTCTCAATGCCGCACCGCTCCTCTACGATTTGGGAGCTCCCGGAACACCGGTCAGGAAAAACTTTACCCCTCTCGATGCCCAAAGCAAGATGTGGAGCGGCGCAAAAAAACTGTTTACCGGAAAAAACAAGATCGTTCTCAAATCCGGAATCAACAAGCACTCCGGTAGATCTGTCCCCCCCATCTACTACAATGAACTTACCTGCGATCATATAGGGAGCAAGGAGAGAGCGTTCCTTACATTTTCCGTTCCGGACGGGGAGTATAATGTGTGGATCCTCACCGGCAGAGCAGGCGGCAACAGATCTCAGGTCTGGGACATAAAAGTCTATTCCGGTCCCCGTTCCGTCTCCATGACCTATGCCGGTCCGGCAGAGATCCACGCCCTTGAACTGAAGGCTGCCGCCAGAAACGGCAAGCTGAGTCTTTATATTTCCACCCGTTCAAAGTGGATCATCAACGCCATTGCCATTGTGCCTGAAAAAGAGTATGCCAAGGTCAAAAAAGAGATCCTTGATTTTGAAATGGCAGAACTGGCAACATTGCCTCCTGAGATCATAAAAAAGTGGAAAAAACTTCCCTTCAAGTCAGATATTCCCGCTCCACGGTGGAGTGCGAAACAGAAAAAACAGGGTTTTGCCATTTTCAGCCGCAACTGGACGGAGCCCGTGTGGCCCGAACAATTCCCCAGAAAATCGGAAATAGATCATCCGGTCCGTGCCTTCACCACCATAGGCGAATCTGAACCTTTGACCTTTTCCATCTATCCCTTGAAAAACTTTAATAAGGTCACTCTGCAAGTCAAACCTTTTGTCAATGAAAAAGGTAATGTGATCGGAACGGAGCAGATCACGCCACGCTATGTCAAATATTCATGGGTCCGTCCCAACTACAACATGCACGGATTTTACTACCGTGCCCCCGAAGTGCTGATGCCCTGGAGCGACCGTACACTCAAAGCAAAAGAACCTTTGAGGATCTGGCTTGCCATTGACACGACGCCCCATACGGTCCCGGGCATTTACCGCTCTCAGGCGCTCCTTGATCTGGATGGACAAAAAGTGACTGTGCCCCTGACATTGCGGGTGTTGCCATTCAGATTGCTGAAAAATCCCAATGTGACCTTTGCCCAGTATTACCACCATCCCTACCGCAATGCGGCACAGGCTCCTGATGATTTCTCACGGCAGTGGTGGGAAAAACGGGCTGAATATGAACACGCCCACATGCGGGACTCAGGACACGAAGGTATCACAGGCTCGGTCTGGTTTACCCGTGACCGATCCGGCAAATTGGTCTTGAGCTTTGATGCCATGCAGAAGCAGATCGACCTGATGCGGAAATACGGCATGGGGAACTTCCCCATCCCCTGCAGTCTGGGCACCGGTTCCCTCTACGCCTACTATATGAAAGGCGCCATCATGGGAAGCCACATCACAAGAGTAAAGATGCCCCCCAAAAAGTTCTTTGAAGACTTTACTGCCATTGTACAGATGATCGAAAACGAAGCACGCAGACGGAACTGGCCTGAATTGCTCTATTATCCCGTTGATGAACCCTCCACTCAGAAGAATTCGGTGGATTTCATGGTTGCCATTCTCAAAGCGATCAAAAAGGTCCCCGGAGTCCGCACCTATGTCACTGCCGACCCGGCAACTCCAGCCTACGCCCCTATGAAGCCCTATGTGGATGTCTGGTGCTGCCAGCCCTTTTCCATCCCCAAGGCTCAGGCTGAATCAGATATGAAGAAGCGTCCGGGACTGGAATACTGGAGTTACCCCAACCACAACTCCGGAGAAAATGACCATACTCTTTCCATCGGCACCCGTATGACCTACGGTTTCGGCTTGTGGCAGTCCGGTTTCAAGGTGCTGATCCCCTGGATCTACAGCTCCTGCGGTTACGATCAGTGGAACAACCTTGACTCCGGCAGCGCAGACTTCGGTGTTCGCACCGCCCCTGACGGACGCCCCATCCCCACCCCGCTCTGGGAGGCATACCGGGAGGGTATCGATGACGGCAAATATCTCTTCACCCTTGAAACATACATCAAAAGAGCTGTGGAAAGAGGATTCAAAAAAGAAGCTGCCGCAGCTCAGGCAGATCTGGAACTTATCAAAAAGAATATCTTCATCCAGCCCAAGTACCGGGATAAAAATCTCTGGGCTGCCGATACCTTTGACGCCTACCGCTGGCTCCTGGCAGAAAACATTATGAAGCTGGCAGAACTTCTCAAATAGGCGCTCGGTAAATAAGGCTTGAGGAGTCGGGGAGGGGAAAAGGGGGCTGTTGCAAAACCTCAAAAGAGGTGAGCGCCAGCCCCTTATTTTATTGGTGCATCTCCTCTGAGAGCAAGGGGGCTTGCACTTGACAAGCGCCGCAGTACTGGAAAGCGCTCTGAGTGTGCATGAGTGTTTGGTGCGGCGCATTTTACGGACTCAAACGGACTTAAACAGCCTTTTACGGACTTCAGTTCTTGCGCCGCCCACGCGGGCAAGGCGCTGGCGGTTGACAAGAAGGCTTTGTTTCCAACATGGGTAGATTTCTATTCTCTTAAACTTTTAAGCGGCACAATACTATTGCAAAAATTGCAATAGTGTTGTGCTGAAAAAGGTTTGGAAAAAAGGGGTGGGGTTCGGGGAGGGGAAAAAGGACCTTTCCT
>JAZODE010000054.1:0-12453 GCA_045596885.1 Victivallaceae bacterium | reverse complement strand
CCGCCGGAGCGGGAGCTTTGGGGGCTGGGGCTGCAGCAGCACGATACCCGGCAATCAGGAACAGTGCAGCGAGGGTAGCGGAGAAAATTTTCATAAATCGTGATTCCTTATGTTTAATGGAGTTTATTTTCCTGAAAACAGCAGATACCAGTGCCAGATCCAGTTCCCTGCCAGAGTCCAGATGACGGCGGCGGCACCGAGAAAAGGTCCGAAGGGAATGGTGCACCGTTTCAGAGCTCTTTTGCGGATGGATGAGAGAATGATACCGTAGACGGTTCCCGAAAGTGACCCCGCCAGCAGCACGAAAAGTGCGCCGTTGCCTCCCAGCAATGCGCCGCAGGCGGCGATGAATTTCACATCTCCCCACCCCAGCACATCTTTGCCTGTGATTTTTTTTCCCGCAATGGCAAAGATACTCAGGAACGCTCCCGGTATCAGCGCTGAGAAGAAGGCGTAAAGTCCCCCGGAAAGAGCCGTTGTCATGCCGCAGGCAGAGGGCATCAGCGCATGGAGCACGATACCGTAGAAGATGGCAGGATAGGTCAGGGCATCAGGGATGATGCGGCACTTGGCATCGATCCATGAACAACTGACAGCAAGGAGTATGCACCACCAGTACAAAGGGAGCACTGACGGAATTTGCTGTGCGAATCCCGCTTTCAGCAGCACGGCGGTGAAAAGTGTCCCTGTGAGAGCTTCCACCACCAGATAGCGGCAGGAGTAGGGGGTGTGACAGTGGCGGCATCTGCCCCGGAGCACCAGATAGCTGACGATGGGCAGATTATCATACCAGCGGATGTCAGCGCCGCAGCTGGTGCAGTGACTGGGGGCGGTGACGACAGATTCACCCCGGGGGATCCGCCAGATACAGACATTGAGAAAACTCCCCAGGCAGGCGCCCAGAGTAAAGACCGAAAACACAGCAAAGCCCCACGCCGCCGGATAACACAATCCGAGGCGCTGCCACCAGTCGTAAGAAGCCAGAGGGAGTTCAGTAAACATGAAAGTACCTTTTTATTCTGTTTGATCGTATCCTTTGCGCATGGCTTCGATGGGAGCTTTCTGATTTGTCCAGATCTCAAAGGAGGCAGCTCCCTGAAAGATGAGCATTTCTTTGCCGTCTGCGGCGGGGAGTCCCAGCTCTTTTGCCTTTTTTAAAAGAGGGGTCGGACGGTATATGGCATCAAAGACCCGCAACGAAGGATTGCTTTTCAAAAGTTCAAGATCCATGGGAGCCGGATCATCGTCATGAAGCCCCAAACTGGTGACTTGAAGCAGCAGATCCGCCTTTTCAATGGCGGCAGCAAGTTTCCCTTCATCCCCGAGAGGGATGGCGGAAAAATGTGTGTCGCGGCAGTGGCAAAGCACCTTTTCCGCCAGAGCTTCGGCTTTGTCCGCACTGCGGTTGGCAATGACCACCGAGGCGCTTTTCTGCCACCCCAGTTCAAAGGCGATGGCAGTAGCGGCGCCTCCGGCACCCAGCATGACTACCCGGAGATCTTTCAGCGAGAGTCCGAAATTTTCCCGCACGGCACCTGCGATACCGGCGCCGTCGGTGGAAAATCCGTAAAGTTTGCCGTTGACGATTTTCAATGTGTTGACACTCCCGCACGCCGCTGCCTGAGGTGAAAGTTCATCTACAAAGGGGATGATGACCTGTTTATGAGGAACCGTCAGGTTGACTCCTTTGAGCTCTTTTCTGGCAAATTCGGCGAATTCCCCGATCTTTGCCGGGTCCACCCGGAGCTTTCCGTAAGGACGCCCCATGCCCAAAGCCTCAAAGGCGGCGTTCTGCATCTGCGGTGAGCGGCTGTGCGCCACAGGATCACCGATGACCAGATAATCAAACTGTTTTTCTGCGTTCATAAGATCCGTCGATTCCCTGAAAATCAAAAACGCCGCAAAGGAGTCTGCGGCGTTGAAAAAATACTTATTCCTGATCCTGTTTTTTCAGTGAGATCACCACCTGCCGCATGGCGCCTTCGCCTTCGGACTCAGTGACCACTTCGGGATCTTCTTTGAGCGCCAGATGGATGATCCGGCGGTCATGGGCGTTCATTTCAGGGAGCTTGATGGGGTCGCCCCAGCGCTTCACCTCTTTGGCGGCATCCTGCGCCTGACGCTCAAGCTGCTCTCTGGAGGAAAGTCTCTGACCGCCCTCTTCCCTGTCGCCCCGTTCCCGGCGGCGGAATCCCCGTCCGGGACGGCTGCCTTCATCGCCTTCACTTTCTTCGCCCTCTTTTCTGGGGGCGCGTTCGCCGTCGGCGTAGCCGTCGATATCCAGCAGCACCAGGGGGAACTCTTTATCGTCTTTGCTGACGATACGGTTCAGGACCAGCTGAAGACTTTCAAGGGTCTGACCGCGGCGGCCGATGATCCTGCCCACATCATTGGAGCTGATCTTGACGCCGATACGGTTGTTGGGTTTGCTTTCCAAACGGAATTCTCCGGTGAGCCCCAGGAAACCGAACATGGTTGAAAGGGTATCAACGATCCGTTTTTTCTGTTCTTCAAAGTTTGCTTCCGACATGATTTGATACTTTCTGTATTGAAAAGGATTTTATTGTTTGACCGGCTCGGTGGGCGCGGTCTGCTGTGAGCTTCTTTTCTGGATAAGAAGCTGGATGATGCTGAACAAGTTGCTGACGCTCCAGTACAGAGTCAAGCCGGAAGGCAAGTCGTAGAAGAGCAGCAGCATGACCACAGGCATCCACATCATCATCTTCTTCTGCATGGGGTCGCCGCCCATGGGGGTGATGTGCTGCTGGATGATCATGAGAATGGTCATAATGATGACCAGAGGATTCACTGCCAGATCAAAGAAATACAAAGGGATGTGACAGACGGTGTCGGGACCGGCAAGGTCGGGACTCCACCAGAAAGGCACTTGCCGCAGTTCGACCGCGCCGTCCAAAGTGGTGTAGAGGGCGATGAAAACAGGCAGCTGGAGCAGAAGGGGCAGACAGCCGCCGAAAGGATTGACGCCTTCGGTGCGGTAAAGCTCCATCATCTTGGCGTTCAGCAGCTGGGGATTGTCCTTGTACTGTTCTTTGAGCTGCTGCAGCTTGGGCTGGACCTGCTGCATCTTTTTCATGGAGGTGTTGGCTTTGGCAGTTGCAGGGTAGAAAAGGAGTCTGACGATAAGTGTCAGGATAATTATGCTCCAACCGTAGGAAAGTCCGAGACTGTGGATCTTCACAAGGATCCACAAAAGAGCCCGTGCCAGATAGTCCAGAGGACCCCAGGCAAGGTGCATGACTCTTCCGGCGGAAGGGTTGAAAGCTTCAAGTTCAGAGATGATCTTGGGACCTGCGTAGGCTTTGAAACTGAAATCCTTTCTTTCTTTGGCATTGAGGACAAAGGCGGGGATCTCAGCAGAACAGCCCACGGCAGGGGTGCTTTCCTTGCCGTCGCTCAGGAAGATGCGTTTGGTTTTCAAAGGGAAGGTCTGTGTGCCTGAAAGAAGCAGACAGAAATACTTGTTGCTTACCCCTGCCCATTCGGCAAGAGTTCCGTTTGCGGCGTTGATATCTTCGTCGTCATCATCGGCGGCAATATCTTTGAATTTGCCTTTTGCGGTCATGTAGTCCAGGCGGTGTGAAGGGGTGCGGACCGTGTCCCCTGAGACCTTAGCCCAGGTACCCAGAACACCTCCTGAAAAACCGTATCCGTTAAAGGAACGGGGGGAGCCGGATTCATTGATGACGGAAACTGTGCAAGCGATGTTGCGGCCGGTCTTTTCAAGGCTCCAGGTGTGTTCAAGACGGATGATGCCCCCGTCAGGATATTGGAGTTGGCGAATCAGCTGAAGAGCGTTTTCAGCTTTCTTCTGCCGGACACTGATGACAACGGCTTCCCCGCCGAAAGGCAGCGGATTGAGGTTGGCAAAAGTGAGGGCACTGCTGAGATGCTGTGAAAGACGCACATCGGCTTTCCGGTCAGCTTTTTTGTAAGCGGGAACGATAAAATCAGTAACAGAACCTGAAACGGGGTCGATAACAAGTTTCAGATCGGCGTTGCTTACACTTGCAGGTGCCATGGGGGCAACACCGCGTACTTTCTTTTTCTGAGGAACCGCAGCTTTCTGGGGGGCTGGCTGAGCAGCAGTTTGGGGAGCTGCGGCAGCGGGAGCGGTCGGAGCGACCTTGGCAGGGGCAGTTGACGGAGCTGCAACAGGGACCTGGAACCAGCCCATATATTTGCATACGGGATCCCAGGCAAGCAATATGGCAATACCGACAACCAGCACAAAGATCTGTGCTTTATCAAACTTCATTGTGATTTTTTTCCTGATTTTGGCGGCGGCACCGGATCATATCCGCCACGGCACCAAGGGTTGCAGCGCATGATACGCCAAACCATCAGTGCGGAGCCGCGCATGAATCCATGAATACGCAGTGCCTCAACGGCATAATGGGAACAGGAGGGGTAAAAACGGCAACACTTCGGGAGAAGCTGAGAAAGAGTTTTCTGGTAGATCCTGATCAAAAATATCAGGATCCATGTTGGGATGGAACAGTGCTTTCCGGTATCTCCGGTTTCAGAACACCTGCAGAGCAAAGGTGTTCCGTCAGCTCTTTCATGACTTCCGGCAGAGTTGCATTTTTTATCTTGCGCCGTGGAATCAGAACAGCACGGCAAGGCAGGATCCGCCTGCTGAGCAGGCGGAAACTTTCCCACATCAACCGGCGGGCACGGTTCCGTTCCACGGCGAGCAGACTGAATTTCCGGCTGCATATAACTCCGAATCTGGCAAATTTTCCTTCGCCCGGTGCGACGGAAACTGCCATAAACAGCCCTGCACGGCGGAAGGGTGCACTTTTCAGGCGCTCAAACTCCGACTTGCGCTGCAGTTTGGAGCCTTTGCGCAGATGTAAGCGTTGGAGCGCCAAGATCCGTTCCCTGAAATTGATATGGCGTTGATCAGGCGGTCAGTCTCTTCCGGCCCTTCTGGCGGCGGCGTTTGATGACCAGGCGTCCGGCATGGGTAGCCATACGGGCAAAGAAACCGATCCGGCGTTTGCGGCGCCGATTGGAGGGCTGAAAAGTTCTTTTCATCTTCGTTTTTCCTTATTTTTTACTGATTATATGGTGTTCCGCCTTGTTCTGATCCAATGCGGAATGTGTACTTTGACACTTAACATTTACATAATATAGCACCATATTTTTCATTTTTCAAGGCGTTCTTTACAAAACTCCCGGACAATAGCAGATTTTTTTGTCTTGTGCATTTTTTTTCAGGGAGAGCAGGGGAATGCTTTTTGCCGATGGAAACATACTGTTTTTATGATATTTCTGTTTGCAAAGTTTGCCGGAGAGGTGTATTGTAATAAAAGCAGTGGTTTGTTTTTCAACAGAGGTATATTTATGCGGCTTTTTCTTTTTATTGTGCTCTTGGGAACGGTGTCGTTTCTTGATGGTGCCGAATACTTTGTCAGTCTCACAGGATCCGATGAAAATTCAGGACTTTCTGAAAAAACTCCCTTCAGAACCATCCGTAAGGGGGCATTAAAACTTGTTCCGGGGGATACTCTTACCATATTGCCCGGTGAGTATCACGAAGAGGTCAGGATCAATTTCGCAGGAGATCTGAAACGCCCCACTACGATCCGGGCGAAAATTAACGGGACAGTCCACATGAGGGGCGATGTACCTGCTCCGGCTTTCAAAAAGGTTCCGGGGAAAAGCAGTGTTTATATGTGTAAAGTTGCCGGACTTCCCGAGTATGTCCTTGAGAGAGATACGGTTCAGAAATACAAAAAAGTGACATCTCTTTCAGAATTGGAAATGAGTTCCGGGAGCAGCTTCTTTGATGAGAAAAGGAAACTTGTCTATATCAAGACCACCGACGGCAGATCTCCGGAATTTCACTGCATCACCTTTTCAGTTTTGAGAGGAGATGCCTTGAGGATCTCCGGGAACGATGTGAAAAATTTTCACGTCAGGGGCATCATGTTCAGCGGATACAACTCTGCAACGCCCAATGGGAATTACAAATCCACCTTTGGCGGTGTTTATATGCGCCATCCGGTCAAAAGCTCTGTGAAAGAGTGTATCGTCTACCTTTGCGGCAGCGGCGTGACCTTCAATAAATTTTCGGACTCCATCGTAGAGGATTGCATTTTCTTTGCCAACAGTACCGAATTCAACAACTCCGGCGGCAACCTTCTCTGCTATGGTCCCGGAAAAAACACCATCCAGCGTAATATCATCACTTTCGCTTCAGATATGGCAGGGCAGCGCTTTTACAGCGGCAAATTCGACAACTGCCTTATTGAAAGCTGTTTTGCCTTTGATAACAAATACGGCGATATATGGATCAAACCACCGAGCGACAGCGCCCGGGTCAGAAAAAGCTATGTTTCCTCACTTATGCGTGCACGTCTCATTGAGGACGGGATCTTCACCACCGGTGATACCTACTATCACGGCAAGGCAAAGCGGAGCATCTGCCGATCCCGGGATGGTAAATTTGATCCTGCCAAAGAGTTCGCTGATCCTGCCCATCTGGATTTCCGTCTGCTGAAAAACTCCCGTTTCCGCAAGGGCGGCGACCGGGGCGTCAAAGGATATGACCCCAAAGTGGTCTTTGACGATGCTTCAAAGCTCCAGTCAGGCGGGACTTTGTATCTGACTTCCCCCCGGAAGACACCTCTTTCTTTGAAAAACTTGAAAAATATCATCATCCGTGGACGGGGACTTATGGCTGTGCCTCTGCATGGGGCTTTGAAGATCGAAAACTGCTCCAATGTGCGGCTGGAAAACTTGAATATGATGGGGCATGTCTCCTTTGCCGGAACATCTCAGCTTATTGTCAGACGGTGCGGATTTCTTAAAAAAGTCGCTTTCCCTGCCCAAACTCAGGTGCGCCACAATCTCTTTGCAGAAGATGTGACAGGAGCCGATTCGGGATTCCTGAGAGGCAACATCTTCTGCAAATCCTATATCGGGCGCCCCGCCTTTTCCGGGTGGAACGCCTACGTTACAGGGACGATCCCCGCTTTTGAAACAGCTTCGTGGAAAGCTCCTGTCCCCCTCTTCAACGACCTTGCCACCGGAGATCTGACCCTGAAGAACCACTATGCCTTCGCAGGAAAGTGCGCCGACGGATTCCCCAACGGACAGTACCGCTATGATACAGTGTGTCTCAGAGAAGGTTTGGCGCTTGAGAAGGGACGCATCACTTCAGGCAGCGCCGCCTTTTTCATCCGCTCCGGAACCGATACTGGAGCCACAGTAAAAATTACAGGCGCCAATCAGAAGTTCATCAAATCTGCCAAAGGTTCCGGGGAGTACGCCGTCACTTTTACAGGACTCCGCCCGGGGCAGCGCTATACGGCGCTCTGCCTTGTCACCCCTACTGCAGTGAAGCGTCTGACCAATGCCCCACATACTTTGAATAAACCTGAAAAGTTCACCTGTACTTTTTCAACACCTGTCAAGGATTCTCCCCGGACCATTTATGTTTCCACCAAAGGCAGAAGCGTCAACGACGGCAGCAGCTGGGGAAAGGCGCTTTCTGAAATCAACACCGCCATCAAAAAGGCGGGGCCCGGAGATACGGTGCTTATTGCCGGAGGTGTTTACAAAGAACAGCTCCGTGTCTTCGCCACAGGAAGCAAAGGGAAGGTCCTGACCATCGCCGGTGCTCCCGGTGCGGCAGTCGTCATCGACGGCAACAAAAATTTCCGGCGGGGCGCCCTTATCGACGGGAGAGAGTTTGTCAGGCTGGATAATATGACATTCCGCCGTTTTATGGGTTCCGGCGGTGATCCCCACGCTTCGGCGGTTATGGTTACGAACAGCTCCGACATCCACATTTCACGGATCTTCTGCGACAACCGCCACGGAACGCTCCAGCGGAGCTTTGTGGGCAGAGATGTGAAAAATATGATCCTTGAAAACTCTGTTGCAATCACGCCTTTCGGCGGATATGAGTTCCACAGATGTCCCAACCTTGAGATCCGGCATTGTGTCTTTTTCAGAGGGAAGACCCTTAACGGCAGGATCGGCACGGCAGTGGGGTGTCCCGCTTCGGTCCACCACTGTATTTTTGTCGGCCAGGAGATCCAGAAGGTGAAAAATCCCACCTTCGGCGCTTCGGATATCGGAACCTTCAAGGAGTATGACAACGGATTTTTTGTCCGTGTTCCCAGACATGAAAAGCCCATTATCGGATTCGATAAACTCAATGGAAAGACTCTGCCACTCAATGACGGGGGCGGCATTCTCAATAAAGAGTGGAAACGGCAGGGGAGATTCTACAATCAGACCCTTACTTACGATGACTTCTGCAAAGAACAGAACCGCAAACCAACGGCTGTTTTCGGGGATCCGCAGATAAAGGCTTTGACCTTCTTTTACCGTTTTGACAGTTTGCAGCAGTGGTATGACTACTTCGTGCTGAATAAACTTGGGAATGCCGGCAAAGCAGCTTTCCGTGAAGCACGGGTGAAGGAGATGCAGCCCACAAAAGATTTCCGCATTACAGATTATATTGCAAAGGCTCCTGAGTTCAGCAAAAGAAAAATCGGACTTGATCCTGATGCCTTCAAGGATTTCCGCTGATCTCCCTGTCAGCTGCGGCAGCATTTTCAAGGAGGATTTCTCTCAGTTCAGCGGAAATTTTCCCCTTTGAACTTTTAAGCAGCTCCTCCACCGCCCGGCGGCAGCTCAGCTTTGAAAGAGAAGGGAGCTTCACAGCTGCGGTGTGTCCGTCGGCGTAAGCGACAATAAGTTTCGTCCTTTTTGGGGGAAGACACCGGGGATGCTCCATGAGCACCGGAGTCAGGGCAGGAGATTTTATCTTTTTGAAGGGAACCCCCGGGAGCAGGTACACGTAACTGGTATTGCTTTTTTTCAGGAGCTCCCCGCGCTTTGCCGGAGTTCTCTTTTTGTCAGAAGGAGCGATGTAAACGGAAGGGGCAGGGATGTACTGCTGAAAGATTTCATTCAGATCCGGAGGCAGCTGCTCTTTGTGGTCAACCATGTACATAAAAAGTCCCGTTGCCAGCTGTTTCAAATTGGTTGTACTGGTTCGTTTTGCTTTTTCAGGCGGCGCTTTGGGGACCAGACGGCGGGCGATCTCTCCCACAGGAGGCTTTGAAAGATAGAGGCGCAGCTCTTTTTGTTCTGTTTCCTGCCGGATGATGCGGAATTTCCCGGTTTTGTGCCACAGCAGAAAGGTCAATCCCCAGTTGAGCAACCGGAACCCCTTGGCGGGGGAGCGAGGGTTGTCAAAGAGGAACAGGGCTCCTGTCTGCAGCTCTTTTCCTCCGGCGTTGACTTTTATGACTTCCAGATGTTTTAATTCGGGGAACTCTTTCAGCAGCTTTTCAACACTTTTGTACGGCAGTTCTTTCAGACGGATCACTGCCGCAGCCGTAATGGTGTTGCTTTTGTAAAGATGTTTGAAAAGTTGTTTTTCCCTCTTGAAAAGCAAAGAAACCGTGCACTCCTTTGCCCAGAGCGCTGAAAGAAACTCCCGCTTTTCGTAACGGAGCTTTATGGTGTCGGGATTGCTCCGGAAAGCGTTGTAAAGTTTTTCCAGACTCCCCTTGCCCTTGCGGATCACCATGCCGTAGACCTTCAAATCCTCTGAAGCAAAAATCAGGTAACAATGCGCCAGATCAGCAGGAAGGAACTTCTTTTCCCGGATGCCGGGGATCAGGTCGTGCAAAAGCTGAAAACTGCCGGGGAGCTGCAAAAGTTTTTCCCCGTTCACCAGTGCCGCTGCCCGGGCAAATCCGGGGACACGGGCATACATGGGAGCAAGTTCCCCCCGCAGCTGAGAGCAGAGAAAAAAAGAAAGTATGCAGATAAAAAGAGATCTTATCATCGGGCAGGAGAGACCCATGCCACCTTGTTGGCGTAGCGGTCATACTCCCGCCAATCCCGTGTGACCACATTGCCGTCGGCGTTGAGGTTCTGGATCTTCATGCCGTGGCGGAATGCGTCAATGAAGGTATTGGTTTTATAATCATACCCCGCAGTCAGCTTGAAGGGCCAGGTGTTGCTCGAAAAAGTACAAGCAGAGGGCTCCGGACGGTAAGAATCCAGATTTACGATGAGTTTTGAGGGGACTTTGATGGTTGACAGCTTGCGCAGATGGTTGAGTGGCAGATTAATGACAATAGGGATGTTGACCGCATAATAGTTGCTGCCGTAGCTGTAGAAACAGCTGTTGTTGAAGTATTGAGCAGAGCCGACGACGTAGGATTTGGTATTCATGACCGCAATACGGCGCATATCTGCCGGACAAAGCCAGATGCCGGGCTTGTTGAAGACATAGAGGTTGGGACCGGGATTGTTGACATACCCCAGCTTGTAAAAGAGGGAGACCTTCTCTTTGGTTGAAGGCGCCATGTAATCCTGAAAGTCGTTGGAGTAAGATTGATTGGCAACGCCGATCTGTTTCAGATTGTTGATACAGCCGGAACTTCTGGCACGCTCCCGTGCCTGCTGCAGAGCGGGCAGCAGCAAAGCAGCAAGAATAGCGATGATGGCAATTACAACAAGAAGCTCTATTAAGGTGAAGCTGTACAGCTTCACCTGCCCATAGGCAGGTGAAAAACCTTCTTCTTTGCCATAAACACGATCACAGCAGAGATGGGATCTTTTCACAAGCAGTTCAATAAGGGTAAAAGAAAATTTTTTCTGCACGGGAGTGCTTGAGCTTTTCATATTCATTTGTTTCCGGTCTTACATTTTATCGAAATCGGGGAAGACAGCAAAGTGTGGTTCCTTTTTTTAAAATACACCTTTTTCCTGTTACTGTCAAGTTTACGGAAGCTGATTTTCCGGAAAATTTGACTTTTCCCCGGGAAAGGTGTATATTTTGCGGACAAACTGTAAATAAATTCCGAGAGACATAAAACATGGAAACGCCCACACTCTCTTCCGGTTCCGGCATCAACTGGAAATTCAATCTTTTTGTCATCTGGCTTTCTCAATTTCTCGCCATGGTGGGATTTGGCAGCTGTATGCCCTTTATTCCGCTGCTGCTCAAGGAAAATCTGCATATTGAAGATGCCAATTTGCGGGGTGTGTATGTTTCGATCTATTACCTTGCCGCCATGGTGAGTTTGTGTATTGCCACGGCAGTGTGGGGAATGCTTGCCGACCGTTTCGGACGGAAATTGATGCTGCTGCGCGCCAGTTATGCGGCGGCGCTCTTTTATCCGCTTCTGGCGCTGGCGCCCAATTTCTGGGTACTGGCGACGATCCGTTTTGTCTGTTCCTTTTTTTCGGGGACGGTCAATCCGGCGCAGACACTTCTTATTTCCACCACGCCCCCTGAAAAGCACGGATTTGTTCTTGGAGTCCTGAGTACGGCGACTTCGAGCGGCAACATGCTGGGTTATCTTTTGGGAGGAGTGATCGTCCACTATTACGGATACACTGCTGCTTTTTTCAGCTGCGGCGGGATCTACCTTGCCAGTGCCTTGCTGGTGCAGTTTTTTGCCAGGGACGATTTCAGTGTGAAACTTGTGAAAAAACAGCGTCAGAAGAGTCCTTACAAGTTCCGTGAGGTGGCGACTCCGGCGGTACTCTGGCTTTTGAGTCTGTTTCTCTGTTTCGGAGTTGCCAACCGTCTGGTGCAGCCTTATATGGCGCTTCTGGTTGAAAAGGTCCACGGCTTTGAGGGTGCGGCATTTTACACCGGCATCGTCAGTGCGGCTTCTTCGTTGGGGGGATTCTTTTCCGGACTCTGCATCGGATGGCTGTGCGACCGCATGGCGCCCCGGAAGCTGCTGCTGCCCATCTTGATTTCCGGAGCGGCGTTCACGGGGGCGATGGTGCTGGCGAACAATGTGGAAATGCTGATCGTCACCCGTTTTCTTTCCTCCTTTGCGGTGAGTGCCATTCAGCCGGTGCTGCAGCTTATGCTGACCAAGATCACCCGTCCTGAGCTGCGAGGGACCTATTTCGGATGGTCCGGCAGCATCAACACGGCTGGTGGTATCATCTGTTCATTTCTGGGTGGCGGAGTGATCTGGCTTGCCGGAGTCAGAGGAGTCTATGTCACCTCAGCGTTGATCCTTGCCTTGATGATCCCCCTGATGCTTCCTGCGGTTCTTGCCATGCGTAAAGAGTACACGGTTGACCCTGAAGCAACGGCAAAAGATCTGAAAAAGTAGGGCAAAAGATAAAAAATTGTAAAAATTCTTTGAATTGCTCTTGACAAATCGCCAAAGATGGTGTATCTTATGTAAACAAGATGGTGGTTGTGGCGCAGTTGGTTAGCGCGTCTGGTTGTGGCCCAGAAGGTCGCCGGTTCAAGTCCGGTCTACCACCCCATTTTGTATTCTTTGTCCGAGTCAGCCCTTTGATTCGGGCTTTTTTATTTTCTGCGTAAAACCCCTTGTGTCAAAGGGATTTGCAACATTTTACCTTTGATACATAATTCTCTGCAGAGAATGGAGAGAGGGCTGTTTGCCGACAAAATCCGCA
>JAZODE010000053.1:0-64617 GCA_045596885.1 Victivallaceae bacterium | reverse complement strand
CACCTCAGGCGGCGTCAATGGCTTGGGAGCTTATGTCAACTTTGAACTTGACGACCGCACCGCCGATCAGGGAGCGATCCTTGACGATATCGGGAACTTCTATTCCGTGACCCGTTACTCCATGGAAGTCGGCTTGGATCAAGCCCTCGGTACCTATGATCTGGCAGGTGACGCCTCTGATTTCGGTGAAAGAGTCACCCTCTACATCGGCGACGGCAACGACTGCGGTTCTCTCGCTGTGGGTGAGTACCTTGACTACAACGACAAGCGTTACACCCTCGAAAACAACAACGGCACTCTTGCCTTGAAGATCTCCTGATCTTAATACACACAAAGGGGGCTGCGGCAGTTTTTGCCGCAGCCCCCCTTTTTAAGCCTTTAGTCACGCCGCACCCGGCGCACCAACTGAAGTCCGTAAAAGTCCGTTTCAGTCCGTAAATGTCCGTAAAATGCGCCGCACCAGACACCCATGCACACTCAGAGCGCTTTCCAGTACTGGGGGGGTATCGGTCATACCTTTGGTTGCGGCATAGAGAGAGACATTATCGCCAATACAGGCTTGTTTTTCCGGAAATTGGTGATTTTTCACAAAATATCTGTGTTTTTTTCTCTTTTTTTCAATTTTGCACTGGATTTTTCACAACTTTGGTATTATTTTATATGAGTTCACATTGAACAGTAAGCAACCCCGTGGTGTAATGGTAGCACAACTGGTTTTGGTCCAGTTAGTTTAAGTTCGAATCTTGGCGGGGTTGCCATTTTTTAGGGTTGCCATTTTTTGGGGCGGAGTTCCCTTTTTTGTGCGCAGAATCAAAAACAGCACCGGAAATCATTACCGGTGCTGTTTTATTTTTGAGAGCAACTTATTTCTTGAAAGCTGCCGGATCAAGTCCGATCCCCCGTTTGAGGAATTCAGGATTTGTTGCGATGTAGTCGGTTATCACGATCCTGTCCTCCGCACGGAGCTCGTCGGTATTGGACTTGCGGAACAATTCCTTCTGTTCCTTTGAAGCCTTTCCTTTGATGTAATTATCGTGCCAATCCTGCAGATCCTTGAAGTAATAGAAATAAGATACAGCCTTCATCCGCGGATCGCCGAAAAGCGCCGTGGGCTTGACATTGAAAACTTTGCAGTAATCATCGTAACTCAGGATCGTTCTGCCGAAGCGTCCCTGACGCATCCACTGGGAGTTGAGGATGAATCCCGCATCGTTCTGGGGCATAGGCTTGCCGTTGAGATTGCGGAATCCCCAGACAGGTTTCTCTTTGCGGCTGACACGGACCAGGAATCCGTTATCATGTTCCCTGAAAGTCGCAGCCTCTCCGATATTCAAACAGGGATTGTGAACCTTTTGCAGTACATGTCCGGCAAAAATACAATGGTGAAGATGAGCAGGAGAGTTCATATCTGTACCGATATGTCCGTGACTTACCTTGTTACGCACAAACACGCAGTTGCGGATCTCAAGATTTGGACAGCGGCTGAAAGAGATTCCGCCAAAAGCAGAAACTCCCACGCAATTTTCAACAAGTACATTTTTTGTCCCGTATCCGCCGAAACTGCGCTGACCGTTGCCGCTCCGGTTGTCGTAGAAAATACGGCTGATAACGATATTGGAGCCATGTTGGGTGACAACACCGCCGGGATCAGAGAGACTGCCGTTGCCAAAGTTGTTAACGATCCGCATATTGTCAAACTTCAAATAATGTTTGCCGCGCTGGAATATCCCCTGATGAAGGTTCCGGCATCCGTCAATGACGACTTCGCTGCCGGGGGCTCCGGCAATGGTCAGCCATTTTCCCTTGTCCCCTGTGGCAAAGACACGGACCGTCTCTTTGTAGTTGCCGCTGCCAATCAGCACCGTATCCCCGGCACGGGCATGTTCAACGGCGGCACTGATTCCGGCAAAGGCTTTGTTCCAGCTTGAACCGTCATTCCCACTGTCTCCTTTGGGGGAAACATACAAAGTCCGGGGCACATCCTTTTTCAAAGTGGTGAAGCGGATATCAAAAGCATCACTCCGGCTTTTTCCGGCAGGGGCATTGGTTATCAGCTTGACCCTTGAGGGGTAAACATAGAGCTTGCCTTTATATTCGCTCCCGGGGAGAAGCCCGGTAAAGGAAAGGGCATATTCACTGCCGCTGCCGTCCACACTTCTGTGCTCCTTGCCGTCTTTACCTTTGAAAGTGACTCTGGCTCTGGAATTCGCGGCACTGCGAACAATGAAAGTCGCCGCCGTGGCTGACACAGCCCCCTGACGGAACTCTGTTTTTCCTTCGGGATAAACATAATCATACCGGTACTGCCCGAAAGGGAAACCATCGGCACAGATACCTGCATACTGATAATGGTTTTTCAAGGTCAGATCCCCCCGGGCAAAGTTATTGAACCGGGGAGCAGGAACTCTTACAGAACAAACATCGCCTGCCGGAATATTTCCCTTCACATAAGCGTTCCATCCGGAAAACAAGGGAGCGCCCCTGAAAGCGGCGTTAAAAAGATTTCCTCTGAAAAATCCCCCTTTGCCGCCGGTCACATCCCCTACAAAAAGACAATGCCGCACCTGTGATTTTGCCGGAAGATCAACGCTCCCGGCAAAAGCACTGCGCTTGAAGGTCATTCCGGAGCATCTGTCAAAACGCCCTTCTCCCATGACATTGATATTTTCAAAGAGCACATTGGAACAGTTGACAAGTTTCACCCCGCCCTTGAGAACAGCAGGCATAAGCCCCCTGCCCCGGATGATTATATCTTTCAAATTGCTCAAGGCAAGTCCTTCTTTGAAAGTTCCGTCAAGGTAAAGTGTTCCGCCCTTCTGCAGCTTTTGGGCTGCCTGCAGAAGAGTTTTCAAGGGTTTACGCATACTGTTGCCGGAGTTACGGTCACTGCCTTTTCCGGAAACAAAGAGGACTTTGGAAGAAAATCCTTTTATTCCCCACTCTCCCCCTTCACGGTTGCGGAACCGGGAATCCTCCTGTAAATGGTAGTCAAAGTGCACAGGATCTGCAAATTCCCGGTCGGGATCGAACTTCTTTTCACGGGAACGGCAGATACTCAGCTGAGCCCTGCCGTCGTAATAGGTATCGCCGCTTGTAAAAATGGAGTTCTTAATAAAACGGGAGTGGATGGAATTGGAGGCAAAACAGCGCTTCACCCACGATGTGGCACTGGGATATTTGATCCAGATATCGCCGTATCTGTTGTCAAAGGAAATACACTCCTCGATCAGACAGTTTTCAAAAATGCCGCCGCTGTAAAAACGCTGCCCCGCCATGCCGGAACCGAAAGAAATGATCCGGCGCTGCACAGAGTTTTTGCCGGGTCCGTAGCAGACAATATTGCCGCCGGAACCGTTGAACTCATTTTCGTTGCAGAAAAGCAGACAGTTTTCAACGACGGAATTGGTGATGTTGTAAATGGAAATACCACTGCCGCTGAGGTAAGCGATACAATCTTTAATGGAACATTTATCAGGATTGCGCATATAGATGCCGCCGAAAGTGGAACCTGCTCCCACCATGCGGGATCCGGAATTATATCCGCTGAAAATCAATCCGCGGATGTGGAAATTTTTCAGTTTGCTGCTTCTGATCCTCAAGGCATCCCCTCTGAGAACGGAAAAGGTGATACGGTGAAACGCCGGTGCTCTGCGGTCGCTGCACTGGATGTAGATCTTTTTATTGGCACTGTCAAAAAATGAAGATCCGGGAGTACTTTCAACCTCGGCGATGGAGGGGACTTTACGGAATTTTTTCAATGTATCCCGCTCCAGAACAAACTCAGGCATCTTTTGGACCTGACAGAAATAAACATTCTTCCTGCCAGATACAGGGGAAAACGCCGGTGCAGGAACATCTCCCCGCATGTGAACGGTCCCGGGGATCTTAGCCCGGATCGTAGTAGGCTTATTTTCATCTCCGCTGAAATTGAAACTTATTTCATCCAGATACTCGCCGGGCAGTATGGTCACGGTATCCCCGGGAACGATCTTTTTCACCGCCGTACTGATCTTGCGCAGCGGCGCTTTTTCTGAAGTCCCCGGATTTTTATCTGAGCCTTGGGGAGAAACAAAGTACTCTCTCCCGAAAACACACCCAACAATAAAGAGAAAAACTGCTAAAAATAATTTTTTCATAAGGATACACCCCCTGTAGTTTCCACTTTTTAAATCAGCAATACCGCATCATGGGGATCAAGTGTGATCTCATGAAAGACCTTTTTGTCATCCAGAAGATCGAAACACTCTTCACTCATGGTGATATCTGCCATTTTCCATGTCAGGGGCTTTTCTGTATCATTGACCAGAGCCACCGCCCGCTTTCCGTCGATGGTCCCTTCATACTCCCGGGGCCAGATGTTGGGCTGGGCGTGAAGAGGACGGGGATCGCGCATACGGATATCCTGAGCTTTGGCAAGAAGGCGGTTCCGGTCGGGATTGATGGTTCCCAGATGATCGCTGGTGAGAGAAACACCGGTCATGATCCCACCCAGTACAGAAATCTTCGCTTCATTGCGGGAATAAAAGGCGTTATCCTGACGCGCCATGACCACATCCGGGTCTGCACGGAACCAGCGGTCAAATGTAAAGAAATTCCCCATGGATATGCGGAAAGTATCAATGATATTGCAGCCAAGCTGTATGGCTCCGCCGGGAACGTATGTGGAATAGTAACGGGAAGTGTCGTTGCTCACCCGGGCGTTATCAATGAGTCCCAGACAAGGCAGAAATGGTTCAGAGCACCCCATGATGAGGGCATCAGGCACCGCTTCACGGATCGTCTTGAGCAGCAGCCGGAAGGCGCTGATGGTAGTTGCTTCAGGATCCCGGCGGCGTCCTTTTTGCAATCCGAAAAGGAGTCCGTCCAGTTTGAAGTAGGTAAATCCCCAGCTGCGGAATGTTTTGAACACATGGGTAATGTGCTCCCGCACCTCCGGGATCGTGGCGTCAAGACATGCCCAGAGATTATCAGGAGCAGGCGACCATCCGGGAAGAACAGCCGTTTCACCATTTTCATCTTTGACGAACCAGTCAGGATGTTCACGGTAGACCCGACTGGCTGTGGATGCCGTAGTAGGCATAGTCCAGATACCGGCTTTCATTCCTCCTGCGATGATCTTTTCGGCGACCTCTTTCACAGGTGTGGGCCAGGAGTCGCACTGATCCAGCCAATCCCCCTGAAAGGTCTGATAGCCATCGTCGATCTGAACATATTCAGCAGCATAAGGTGAACGGTTGGCGGCAAGCGCCTCCACATTTTCAAGCATATTGGCTTGGGTCACATCTTTATAATAGTAATACCAGGTGCAGTAACCTGTCATATTCTTTTCACTGTTGATGGGGGGGACCCCCATTTTCTTTGCGGCGATGTCGGCATAATCGCAAAGGAGCTGCCGCCAGTCAGAGCCTTCGAGGATCACCATTTCTTCCGGCTTTTCCCCAGCCTTGATCTCCGGCTGCCACACTTCGACCGCTGAAAGCTTTTTCTGTTCAAAGACGGCGCGGAGCATGGTCTGAGACCGGAAGGCTGTAACGGCTCCGGCAAGGATGTATTTCTCTTCACTGCCAACGACGATCACCCCGACACTGGAAATGTCGCCGAACCCCACCAGCCCCCGGGTACATGAAGGCAGCGGGATCATTTGCGCCATAGTGGCATTGGCAGTGTAAACAACGGTTCCTGCAGGAAGATCAACTTTGATCTGCGCTCTGTAGGTATTATCAAGGGGCTCCCATGTATAACTCATTTTTTCAATTCCTTCTGATAAGGTTGTGCATAAAGGATATTACGGGAGTTAATTTAACCTCAAAAAGCACTTTTTTCAAGTTCCTGTCAATAAAAAGAGAGATTTTATTACTCTTCTGCCGCACTTGAATGTTGCAAATAGATCCGACAGATGCTATATTAACTCTGAAATCAATGAAAACATAAGGAATATGAAATATGTGCGCTTCCCGTTATGCCGGAACTCTGCTCAATGGCGGAGCCGTTGAATTTGAAGTTGAAAATGGTATCATCGTTTCTGTCACCCCGATCAAAGACTCCCCTGCCCTTCCCTGGATCATGCCGGTGCTGGTGGATCTGCAGCAGAATGGTGCCATGGGGCACAGCTTTTCCAGTATGCAGACACCTGATGAGCTCCGCACTGTAATGGAAACGTTGTTCCGGCACGGCGTTGGGAGAGTCCAGGCGACCACCTGCAGTGTCCCGGTGGAAACATTGCTGAAAACGGTAAAGATGATTTCAGAAGAGTGCTCCAGGGATCCCCTTCTCGACAAGGTCATTTTCGGACTCTTTCACGAAGGTATTTTCATCTCTTTTGAAGAGGGCTGGCGCGGAGATCATGACCTTGACTCCATCAAAGAGCCCGACTGGGATCTTTTCCGTAAAATCGACGATGCTGCGGGGAACCGTTATCTCACCGTCAACATCGCCCCCGAAGTGCCCGGCGCCATGGAGTTTATTTCCCAGGCGGTCAAAGCCGGCAAAAAAATTTCCATCGGGCACTGTAATCCCACGACGGATCAGATCCGTGAAGCCGTTGACCGGGGGGCTGACCGGGTGACACACTTTGCCAATGGCGCAAGTCCCATGCTCCACCGTTTCAAAAATCCCTTCTGGGAATTCCTGAACAACTATAAACTGAAGTTGGGGCTGATTTGTGACGGATTCCATCTGCCACCGGAAGTTGTTTCAACTGCTCTGAAAATCAAAGGCAAACCCGGCTGTCTGGTCGTTTCAGATGCCAGTTCATTTTCCGGTCTGAAACCCGGCATCTACGGCAACGGCAAAAGACAGCTGGAGCCCAACGGTTTTCTCCATGTCATCGGCAAAGACATTCTGGCGGGATCAAGCTGTCAGCAGAATACCTGTGTCAATTTCCTTATGGAAAAACTGGGATTCTCTCTTCTTGATGCCTGGCGCCAGTGCAGTCTTGTTCCTGCGGCAAGCGTTGGACTCCAGCTGCCTGAAATCAAAGTGGGCGAAGAGGCCTCTTTCGTCATCGTCCATCAGGAAAACAATGCTGCGGTCATTGAAAAGACGGTCATTATGGGGACAGAGTATCCCTTTGCCTGAAAAAACGGAAGTGTGCCATGATTATAGATTCCCACGTTCATTTCCCCTTTTCACTGCCCATTCCGGAAGAGGATTGGGGGCGTTTCTTAGTGGAACGCGCCGCTTTGAGCGATATCAGCGCCGTCATCGTTTCAGATGTTTTCATCAGGGGACGACAGGATGCGGGGAGTTACCCTTCATCTGCGGCGCTCCGTTTTGCCAACTCTTACGCCGCAGAACAGGCAAGAAAGAATCCCGGAAGGCTCTATTTTCTTGCCTACCTGAATCCCCAGAATCCGGATTGGGAAGAGGAACTTGAAAAAGCCGTTACCGACGGAGCTGTGGGAGTCAAACTCTGGGTGGCGCTGAAAGATGAAAAGGGTTCCCTCGAAAACAGTGTCAAAGTCCTGAAAAAAGCCGCTGCAAAAAAACTGCCGGTGCTGATCCACACCTTTGCCCGTGCTGAAGCCAATTCACCGGGGGAAGTGGATATTGCTGAATTCGTTGAGCTTTCAAACCGGGTCCCTGAATGTGTTCTCATTGGAGGACACTCAGGCGCCAATTTCCGGGAGTCAACGGGCATGTTCCGCAAAGCATCGGCAAACACATACTGGGATATTTCCGGGACGAATCCTGACTGTTCCATGGTCCCCGAAGTGGTCAGAGAAGCTGGCGCCGACCGGGTACTTTTCGGCTCAGACGGTCCGGGCAGAAGTTTTTCAGCCCAGCTCCACAAAGTGACCCTTGCTCCCCTTTCATCAAGAGAAAAGGAGCTGATCCTGAGTGAAAACATCCTCAAGATCTACACACTCCCCGGGCTTGACCGTTCCCCCCTGCCCCCTTTGTTTCCCCTTTACAGTACGGTCGATTTGAAAGAAGATCACTTTATTTTCTGCGGACGCTGGCCCTTTTTTGCAAAAGAAGCAATCAGTTGCGCCCAACTTGAAGAAAAACTGACATTACATGGTATTGAAAAAGCCTTTACAACCAGTTTTGATTCCATGTTCCGCATTGATCTTCTCAACGCCAACCGGGAATTCCGGGAAGCGTGCAAGCCCTTTTCCCGGATCTGTCCCCTTGCGGTGATGGATCCTGAAGCGCGGAACATCATGGCACTCCTTGACGATGCCGCAGAAAACGGCGATGCAGGTGTCTGGTACTCCCCTGCCCTGCTGGGGCAGAAAGCAGACTCCCCCAAAGCGCTGAAACTTTATGAAGAGTGTGCCGAACGGCAGCTGCCGGTTTACCTCAACTGCCGTTTGGGTGAAGACCGTTTCCGGCACCGCTCACTTATTCTGCACAATCTTGAATTCAATGATCTGGCAGGATTTTTCGCTTCTGCCCCCAGACACGATTACATCATTCAGGGTCTGGCACCAGCTCCTGAGATCCCCCGCAGTGACTGCCGTTTCACCTTTGAAAAGCTCACCGACACCGAAGGCGGGCTCGGAAAGTTCCTGGCACAAGGCGGCAAAAAAGAAGCTCTCGTCAGGGGTAGTGAATTCCCCTTCAGAGAGCTTGAACAGACACAACTTGCAGCGGTCACAGGTCAACTGTATTGAAGGTAAAGCTGCCGTTATCGTAATCTATCTCGACCATATTGCCGTTACGGGTCACGGAGCCGGAACAGCATTGTCCGAAACCGTTTTCGTCAACTTTAAGAAAATGCTTGTGAACGTGGCCGCATAAAACAAGATCTATTTTCTGAGCTTTCAGAAGTTTAACCAGTTCTCCCTGTCCGAAAAGAGCGTGCCGGAATCTGAGCCACTTGTTGTCCTCAATAAGAGGGTAATGGGTCACAAGAATACGGGGCAGCTTCTTTTCTTCTTCACAAAGTTCTGCAATTTTGCGGCTGTCTTTTTTATACACAAATCCCCAGGAACAAAGGAGATTGGAAGGGCGGGAGGTATTGAGCATCAGCACCTCCGCACCGCCAAGCTCCAGACGGCAGGGCATTTCATCAAAGGTAAAACGCTTCTGGTTGACCTCAAAGACAGTTTCCTTCATGGCTTTGACACACCAGGGGCGCTTCACATAACAGTCATGGTTCCCCGGCGTATAGACAAGGGGGGTCTTTGACTCAACAAGGGGAGCCAATATCTTTTTCACCCGCTCAAATTCCCCCGGCTGTCCGGAACTGGTCAAATCTCCTGTGCAGACAGCAAGGTCAGGCTTGATATCAAGAATATACGCAACAGCCTTTTCCAATTTGGAAAGATCATGCTGAAAACGGCGGCGGAAGCGATAGTTGAACACCCCCACCCACCGTTTGTCAAAGTATGCCATCCAATCCTCAGCACCGCCGCCGCCGTGAGGATCGGAAAAGTGAATGATCTTCATTCCTTTTCCTCAAATCTCCACCACAGCACCGGGAGCCACAGGGAGCGCCCCGTTGGGGGATGCGATCCAAACCGTCACAGCACTGGGATTGTAAGCACGGCGTCCGTCAGCTGAAGTCACCAGGGCGCGGAAAGCCTTGATGTAACGGGCAAGCTCAATATTGGTCACATACCAGATGTCATCCTTTCCGGCGACCATATCAGCAAAACGCTCCATATCGTCCCAGTTTCCGTTATTTCCGAACTCGTAGGAGTGTCCCCACACATAGAAAATATTCAAATTATAACGCTGGGGAGCCACAAATGCGGGAGCAAGCTCAAGCATATCCCGGTGGTGACAGGTGGGATTCCACAAAAGCAATTCATCGGGGAGTTTGAAGTTCTTTGTGGAAACTGTCGTGCGGCAATATTCGATGCCGCAGTTGCGGAGTATTTCCACCACTGCGGAATCGGAAGCGCCGTAGGGATAGGACATCCCCGTCACAGGATAGGGCGCATATTTTTCCAGCAGTTCACGATCCTGCCAGACCTCGCGCATGACCTCAGTACGGGGGATCCGTTCAAGAAAGGGGTGGGTAAAGGCGTGACAGGAGATCTCATGACCTTCATAGAGAGAAGCGATCTCATCCAGAGAGACTTTCAGCTCTCCCTTAAGCATTCCGGCATTGAGATGGAAGGTGCCTTTCAAACCGTGATCGTTGAAGATCTTTACAAGTCTGCGGTCATAGTCTCTGCCGTCATCATAGCTGAGTGTCAGGGCTTTGGTGCGTCCGCCGGGATAGGTTATACGGATACTCATATCAAAAAATTTCCTTATTTTTTCACAGCAGACTGCTGCATGATGTTGACAGGATTTTTGGCATCATAGAAGCCCAGTTCCGCACTGTCGGCATCAAAGGCGACACGGGTGCGCCATCCGGGACCTTCAAGGTTGATGTACCGGGCATAATAGAGGGCATTGCGCTTGGTAAAGCCGTTGCACTCCAAAGTCCGGTAAGATTTTTTCTCCCCCTTTCTGAAAAATTCAGCCTTGAGGGGGAAATAATGATCTGCCGAAATCCAGATCTTCACGGTTTCCTTTTTATCGGCACTTTCAAGAAGCAGCACACGGCAGGGCGCCAGACTCAGGGATTCACGGGGCAGCTCTTTGATGAGCTTTCCGTGAAGAAATCCCAAAGTCAAATCGGTCGCACGCAGCCCGATATGGTCGAGAGTGGCGGTAGAGCCCTTGAGACGGGTCACAGCAGAGGTTCCGGTCTTACGGGATTGGGAAATCAGGAATGAGTCTTTCCCGCCGATGACCAGATTGCCGGTGAAGCGGTCATTCTGAATAATAATACCAAAGTAAATGGAGGTATTTTCAACGCTCCTGCCCCGGCGGCGATGCTGGATCGCCCCTTTTAACTTGGAGTATGTTCCCGTACTGCGGAAATTCCGCACCGCATTGAGGAACTGTTCCGTTGTTTCTTCAGCAGCAAGAGAAAAAGAAAACATTCCCACCACCACTGCCACAGACAAAAACACTCTTTTTATCATCTTTATCTCCCTTCAAAACCAATGGCTTCTGCCTCTTCAAGGCGTTTGACAAAGTGGAAGGTCAAAGCATTTTTGACCTCTTCGGGGAGCTCCTCATGATCCTTGCGGTTTTCATCAGGCAGTATGACATCGGTGATTCCGGCACGCATGGCAGCGACCACCTTTTCCCGGATCCCGCCCACAGCGGTCACTCTTCCGGTCAGGGTGATCTCTCCTGTCATAGCAAGTTTCTTCCGCAAAGGCACATTTCGCAGACAGGAGAGCAAAGCCAGAGACAAGGTCACACCCGCAGAAGGCCCATCCTTCGGCGTCGCCCCGTCCGGGACATGGATGTGAAAGTCGTGTGTGTTGAAAAATTCAGGATCGATCTGCCATTTTTCACACCGTCCCCGGATAAGGCTGAAAGCAATGGAGGCAGATTCCTCCATGACTTTGCCGATGGAACCTGTCACTTTCACATTGCCCTTACCTCCGGCAATGGCAATGACTTCAACGGGCAGCGTCACGCCCCCTGCGCCGGTCCATGCCATGCCGGTAGCCATACCGGGTTCTGTTTTGTCATCGGCTTTGTCCTTGAGAAAGCGGGGAGCTCCCAACAATTCCCTGACTATGGCAGGCGTCACATTGACAGGTCCCTGCATATCAAGTTCACCATTGACCGCCTTACCGGCAAGACGGCGGCAGACCCGTGCAATGGTCTGTCCCAGATTACGGACGCCAGCCTCCATGGTGTATCCTTCAATGACGGCATCGAGAGCGGCGTTGGCAAATTTCACCTGTTTGGGTGCAAATCCGCAGTCAACGCTTTCCCGTTTTACAAGATAGCGTTTGGCGATCTCTCTTTTTTCCACCTGAGTGTAGCCGGAAAGACGGATGATTTCCATACGGTCACGCAGGGGACCGGGTATCTGTTCCTCCACATTGGCAGTTGCAATAAAGAAGACCTTTGAAAGATCGAATCCCTGCTCCAGAAAGTTGTCGTTGAAGGAAAAATTCTGCTCAGGATCAAGAACTTCAAGGAGCGCTGACGCGGGATCTCCTCTCATATCGTGCGCCAGTTTATCGACCTCATCCAGCATAAACACAGGGTTCCTGCTGCCGGCGCGTTTGATATTCTGAATGATCCTGCCGGGCATGGCGCCAACGTATGTACGGCGATGTCCGCGGATCTCAGCTTCGTCATGGACTCCCCCCAGAGAAACGCGGATAAAGTTGCGCTGCAGAGCTCTTGCGATGGACTGCCCGAGAGAGGTTTTTCCCACACCCGGAGGTCCCACCAGACAGAGGATGGGAGCTTTGTGCATTTCATCCTTGCCCTGCTCACGGTTCAGCTGCAGCACAGCAATAAACTCAAGAATGCGTTTTTTGACCTCCTCAAGTCCGTAGTGGTCGGCTTCAAGGATCCGTGACGCAACTTTCGTGTTGAGTCTGTCTTCAGTTTCCTCAAGCCACGGCAAGTCCAGCATCCAGTTCAGGTAGTTGTAACTGATGTGGTACTCCGGTGCCATGGTGGGGATCTGCTGCATCCGGTTGAACTCTTTTTTTATGGTCTCAAGGACCTCTTCCGGCGCATTGCACTCCTCGATACGGCGTTCCATAATGACCACATCGGGATTGCGGCTGTCTTCGTTGAGTTCTTTCTGGATCACTCTGAGCTGTTCACGCAGGAAAAACTCCCGCTGAGATTCCCCCATTGCCTCATGGACCTCGCTCTGAATACGGGCGCTGAGGCGGGTGGTTTCCAGCTCACGGTTGAGCAGAACGGCAAGCATTTCCATGCGATCCAACAGGGAGGGTGTGGAAAGGAACCAGATTTTTTCATCAAAGCTGAAATTCAAAGCGTCCACGATCATGTCAACGGCTCTGCCCGGTGTGGGGGCATTGTTGACAGCCATAACGACCTCTTCAGAAAGCCCCGGCAGCATGGAACTCAGTTCAAGGAAACTGGCGATCAAAGCCCGCAAACGCCCTGTGGTTTCCTGTTCAGACATGCCGCCGTCATTTTCGGTCACAGGTGAATAATCAACAGTGACTGCGCCATTCATTTCCCGGTAGGCGTTATTGTAACGCACCCTTTTGATTCCCCGGACAACGATCCGTATGGAACCGTCAGGCATCTCCACCCGCTGCAGGACCCGGACCAGCACACCGGTTTTAGACCGTTTTTTATTGTCCCAGACAAAGGATTCAGGCTCCGCCAGCACACCTTCGGCAGGGAAGCTCCCGTTGGGGATCTCAGGGAAAACCACCAGAGAACGATTGCCCTTCATCGCAGCCTTCAGAGAATCAAGGTTGGAGCGTCCCTCCACATTGCACGGAACAAGGCTGAAAGGATAAAGCACCAATCCCGCCGTTTGAAGCAGATAGCTTCTTTCTCCGACAACGGAGGGTCCGACAGCAATGGTGATATTATTATCGTTTATTGCCATACATCACATCACTTTCCTGCAAACTCAGCAGGGACAGGGGTATAGGCACAATCCTTCAGGAATGCCTGCATTTCTTCCAGAGAAACAGCACCGCCTGTTGCCGTAGCAGAACGCAGATTGAAGTTGCTGGAAGCTCCGCCAAGCTCCATGGCAGAAGCCAGATCCCACTCCTGATGGAGAGCATAGATCACACCGGCTGCAAAGGCGTCCCCGGCACCGGTACTGCCCACGATATCTTCGCGCTTGATATCACAGGAGGGACGATAGATGAATTCACCATTCTTCTGCCGTCCGGCGGCACCTTCGGGGAAGTGGATCACAGCAGTCTCTTTCACGCCGTTTTCAAGAAGGAAATCCACTGCGGCGGGCAAGTTGGCATAGTTCATGGTACCGTCGCTCTTACGCAGTTCAATGCCGCTGCAGCTGGCACATTCGATCTCATTGACGATGAGGATGTCGATGTAGGGCAGAGCAGGCATCACGATGGCACGGAACTTTTCAGGAGCATCACTCACAAAGTCAACCACAGTCTTGTAGCCTTTTTTCTGCATGTAGTCAAGAGTCCTTGCCGCCTCAGTACCGTATTCAGCATCAGCACGGTCCATTTTTTCCAGGAGCAGCAGATAAGCCAGATAGAAGAATTTGGCAGGAGCATCAATGTTGCGGACATCCTCAAATCCATATTCGGAACATGCTCCGCGGCAGTGGAAGAAGGTACGCTTTCCATTCCCTGACATCACATCTGTATAACTGGTGGGCAGCGCAGGATCGATAACCATTGCCTTGCTGTCAATGTTGCGCGCCTTGATCTCGTCAAGGACAAACTGACCATCTTCGTCATTGCCGATGCGTCCGGCGGCATAGAGAGGCAGTTTGCTGTCCATGGCAGCAATGTCAAAAGAGACATTGGCAGGACCGCCGCCGGTGCTGCGGATCTGAGAAGAAATATTGCACAAAGTTCCCTCTTCAGGGAAGCGGTCGATCAGTTTGACCTTGTCGATGACCCAGTTTCCGGCACAGATAATTCCATTTTTCATCATTTTGATTCCTTTATTTTATGTTTGTCTGATATCAGTCAACTTATATGGTCAATATACCTCCGGCGGTAAAGAAATTGCCGCCTTTGATATAAAAAGAGTTTCCGTCAAGCACGCCGGAACAGGGGATCTCATCCCCCAGCTGCCCTGCATGTTGAAAATTGATCTGAAGTTCCCGGATCCGCTGGTAAGCGTTCTGTTCCAGAGAATCAAGAGCATTTTCAATAAATCTTGCGTAAACGGCATTATTCAGGTGTTTATTGAGATCGATATCTCCGGCTCCCACACGGAAAGAGCAAAGCTCCTTACCCTCAACGGAAGGGAATTTATCGAATTTCTCAAAATATCTGGGCTTTCCATCGTTTCCGGGGAGCGGCTTTTCAAAAACCTTTTCCATGGCAATGGGGCGGTAAGTTTCCCCATCAAGCATAACCCACGCAGAGGAGCCCTGAACCAGCTCTTCCCCGCGGCAGGAAATATTGTATTGACGGAAAGCCGAAAGACGGTCATGACCGGAGGGATAAGTCAAAAGCTCCAGTTCATCTTTCAACTCCGGGAAACGCAATATCCTGATCTTGAGCCGGGAAAGGACCCAGATCCTTCTGCTTGCCATCAGATCTTCCATGCCGCAGCCCAGTTTTTCGGCATGTTCTGCAGCGATATCCTGCAGACAATCCATAAGCAACTGAAGTTTCATATTGCCATTGGGACCGCATTCATGGTGACGCACAAGATGGGTCCTCTTATGACACTCAGGCAAAATATTCGTCATATATTTCAGCTCTCCTCGCATTTACATACTGCACATTATAATATAGTACCGGAAATGGATATTTTCAACTTGAATCCACCTTGATTTTTCTCTAAGATGGAGTTATTTTATAAAACTTGAAAAAAACTCTTCCGTCCTGTGGCGGAGCCGAAGATAAAGAGCATGGAAAAATTGGATCCCTTACAAGGAAAATATGCAGACAAGATCCGGAAACTTGCGGGCGAGTGCATCGGGCGTTTCGGATTGATTGAAGAAAATGACCGGATCCTTGCCGGTCTTTCCGGAGGCAAGGACAGTTTTATCCTGCTCCATATACTGCACATCTTTCAAAAGGTGGCTCCGGTAAAATTTGAAGTCATTGCCGGGACCTTTGATCCGGGGTATCCGGAATTCAATCTGCCAGAAATTTCAGCGTATTGCCGCGCTCAAAATTGGTGTCATCACGTTGTCCGGCTCCCCATGGAGGAACTCCTTGCCGAAAAAAATCTTGAAAGCTCCCCTTGCGGACTCTGCTCCCGGCTCCGCCGTGGAAAACTCTATGGGCTTGCCGCAGAACTCAAATGCAACAAACTTGCTCTGGGGCAGCATCTTGACGATTTGATCGCCTCATTTTTCATGAGTCTCTGCCGGGGACAGGGGATCAGGACCATGGCACCGTTGGCAAAACCGCAAGATCCGGCACATCCCGTTATCATCCGCCCGCTGGCTCTGGTTCCGGAAGATATGCTCAAAGAGACAGCAAAGTGCAATTCTTTCCCCGAAGCAGGCACCTGCCGTTACGAGGAGCTCCTTGAATCAGGCGACCGTCAATATTTCCGCACCCTTGCCGATACTCTTACGGAAAAAGTCCCCGATTTCCGCAGCAACTTCATCCGCTCCCTGGGACACATAGAGCCGGAGCATCTGATGATAACTCCGGCTCTTCTTAAAAAGAAACGCTGACTGTTTTTTCAGCGGCGTTTGTTGTTTTTTTGCACGCCTCTCCTCATTCCGTAGGGGTCTTTGTAAGGATTGGAAGAGGTCTGATCGACACTGCCTCTGATGCGTCCGTTACCGTCACGGTAAAGGGTCCTGCTGCTCCCTTGGGAAACAGCGGTCCCTTTGATCCTTCCGCTCCCGTCACGGTAAACGGTCTGGCTGCCGACTTTGGAAGAAGTACCCGATATACGCCCCTGAGCATCCCGGTAAACAGTCCTGTTGCCCTGTTCCCGGGCGGTACCGCTGATTCTGCCCGTGCTGTCACGGTAGATGATCTGGTTTCCAAATTTCCGGGCTGAACCTGTTATGCGTCCCTGTGCATCACGATAAACAGTCCTGTTGCCCTGTTCCCGGGCTGTTCCGGCAATACGCCCGGAACGGTCCCGGTAGGTAGCAGCAAAACCTGAGATGCCGGCAAGGAGCATAATGCTCAGAAAAACTTTGGTAAAGCCATTCATTCTCTTATCTCACAAGGAAGATGTCTCTGACCGCATTGGCATCGGGAGCAGCAAGGACCTCCGCAACCTTCTCAGGATTGGTCAGAACACCTGCCACCTGAGCCACAAACTGCAGATAGGGCTGAGTGGCGTCTTTGGGACACAGACTCAGGATAAAGATGTGCGTGGGATCTTCATCATTTTCACATGCAGGACAACCTTTGCGTGAAATACCGACAGCGGCAACGAGTTTCTGAGTTCCATCGGTCCGGGCATGGGGCAGAGCAACGCCGCCGGGCATAGCGGTTGACATGATGGTTTCCCGCTCAAGCACATCTTTTTCGCAAAGTTCAGCATCCTTGAGGACCCCATTTTGCATCAGGCGTCCCACAAGTTCCTTGATAGCATCAGCAGTATTTTCAGCTTTCAAATTGAAAACCACTGCATCGGGAGAAAGGACACGGTCAATGCGCAGTGCATCTTTCTTCTTGGTTCCGGCAAGGGCGTCACCGGCAGGGGCTGCAACGGCATTTTCAAGACCGCCGGGAGCAGCGAACTCTTTCAAAGTGGTCATAGCGTAATGGATCTCAACAAAGGTCTCATACATCACGGTACGGATCAACAGAGCTTCGCTGGGGCTTGATTCAAATTTGAAAGTATTCCCGGAACGGATCAGAGAAAAGGCAATATCTTCACGGCGGAAGTGGGTCATGCCGTCTCCACGGCCGATCTCATTGTGCCGGAATCCTTCACGGCGGAATTTATCCAGCATCAGATTGAGCACAAAGTCTCTGACGGCTTCAGAGGGCAGTTCGTAGAAAGTATTGACAGCTTCTTCTTCTTCCACATCCTTTTTGACACCTTTTTTCTTGACATTCAGAACAGCGGCAAGAAGAGGGGGAGCAGCAAGGGTCGTGATCAAAGTCATCATGATCGCAATACCGAAAAGTTTGGAGTCGATCACAGGGACCTTGGCGCCATTGACCACCATCATAGTTGTGGTACCGATACCGGCGATGATCAGAGCGACCTCACCGCGGGGGATCATTCCCATACCGATACGCACAGCTCCGATCATGTTGAAGTTCATAAAATAAGCAGGAACCGCACAACCGGCGATCTTGGTCGCAACGCAGATGGCAGAGTAGATCAGTCCCCATTTGAGAACATCAGCATCTGTAAAAACACTGACATCGACCAGCATACCCATCACCACAAAGAAGATGGGGACAAGGAAATTGGAAATACCTTCCAGCTGGTGCTGGACGGCAAAGGAAATATCAGTCTTGGAAAGGCTCAATCCCATGACATAAGCACCCACGATCATGGCAAGCCCTGCCTGTTCAAAGAGACCGGCAAGGAGCAGGGAGAGACCGAAAGCCAGAATGGCATAGGTTCCGGAGGGGGGAAACACCTTGAGGAACTTGGCGATCTTGTGAGCGAAAGCCAGTCCCAAAGCAGTCACACCGAGCCAGATACCGACGCTCTTGACGGCGATGATACCGATGCGTCCCCAATCGACGCTGCCGCCGGAACCGGCTGCACCGACGATACCCATAACGATGGCAAGGCAGATGATACCCAACACGTCGTCAATAACGGCTGCCGCAAGGATGGTGGTTCCTTCGGGGGAGTCGATACGCTTTTTCTCAGAAAGGATACGGGCAGTGATACCCACTGAAGTCGCCGTTCCCAGGATACCGAGGAAGAGGCAGCGGGGATCCATGAATCCGGCATTGAGCATCACCATACCCAGCATGTCACCAAAGGCAAAGGCGAAGACCACTCCGCCCAGACCGACGATTGTTCCCGCCACACTGTAACGGAAGAACATGCGCAAATCAGTTTCAAGACCGGACATAAAAAGGAGCACGATGGAACCCAAAGTCGCCAGAGAATAAAGGAGAGGAGAAACCGAACCTTTTACCAGAGGAAAAAGTCCGTTTTCAAAACCGTGAAGCGGGATGCCTATTTTTCCCAGCAGATAGGGACCGATAATGATACCTGCCACAAGTTCACCGAGAACGGACGGCACCTTCATCTTCTGTGCTGCAACGCCGCAGAAGCGGGCTGCAAACAGGATCACGCCGATCTGGATCGCCAAAAGAGCGATCTGAGCCGTAATACTCAACTCTCCATTCATTTTTTCTTAATCCTCAACATTTTTGTTTTTCCCGGGAAAAATTACTTTCCGGCTCCCGGAACCGTTTTGACACCGGAGAAATTTTTCATCTGAAACATCCTCCGAAAACATTCTCCATAATATAGCATCAAATGCCTTTTTTTCAAGATAAATCTTTAAGGATTCTTAATTCTTATCACTCCGTTGCAGGAGCAGCATCTATCACCTTCATGGACTTCCATTTTCCCTGCCGGTAACGCCAGTAAAAAACCACGCCGCAGATGATAACATAGACCACACTGATACTCCAGACTCCCCAGAGACACCAGCCCCGTTTGGCACCACCGAACAGTTCCGCAAACCAGCTCTGCCGGTAGGCAATAAAGAGCAGTATGCAGGGGATAACGTATGTAAAGGCGGCAAGGAGCATGTGGGTGATCATGGAGAAACGGGTATCCCCGGCACTTTTGATGGCGTTGCTGTAAATAATGAAAAGAGCATCAAAGAAGAGATATCCGGCAATAAAGCGGAGCATGATCCTGCTGTCGTGCATAATTGCCGGGGAAACTTTGTCGAATGCCAGCAGCAGCGGATCCGGCCAGAAGAAGAAAATCAGCCCCAGAACTGCCATATATCCCATTCCCAGCACTCTGGCGCTGCGGACTGACCGTTCTCCGTGGGGGATATCCCCTGCCCCGACAGATTGCCCCACAAGAATTCCCACGGTCTGCCCTATACCCAAAAGAGGCGTGTATGCCAGACTGTTGATACCGAAGGCGATCCCCGATGCCGCCAGGGCAACAGAGTCCACTTTCCCCTGGAGTATGATAAAAACCTGAAAGGCAATGAGATCCAGCGCCAGCTGAATACCGGTAGGCATTCCGAACCGCATGAGGCGCTTGAAAAGCCCCCAGTCCCAGCACTTGCCGATACCGTATTTTGTCCATCCGGAAAAGAAGAAAAAAGCTGCCCCGAAAATCAGAACGCCGAAGAGAGTGCCGATGATCGTTCCGTATGCGGCGCCCCGAATGCCCATTTCCGGAAAAGCAAGTTCGATCCCGAAGGGCAAAGAGATCTTTTTACCATATATGAGAAGGTAATTCAACAGGATATTGGCTGCAGTGACAAAAAGATTGACTGTCATGACCAGCTTGACATGCCCCCTGCCGCTCCAGAAGTTGGCAAGGGCGATGCAGAGAAGATTTGTAACAGTTCCCAGAGCGAGGATCCTGAAATAGATCACCTCCAGAGAACGCACTTCAGGTCCATGTCCGAAAAGATCAAATATCTCCTCTGCAAAGCAGGAAAGTCCCGCCATGAACAGCCCGCCAATGAGCGCCATCCAAATCCCCTGCCAGACCGCACTGCCGATGCGCCGGTACTCCCTTGCCCCGTAGTACTGGGCGACGAAAGCGCCGCTGTACCCCACAGTCCCCACAAAAAAACAGGAAAACGCAAAAGCACTCAATCCGGCAGGGAACGCCGCCGCCATGGTCATATCGGAATATCCTGCCAGCATGGCACGGTCGATAAAAAGATTCAACGCATGACCGAGATTGGAAAAGACCAGAGGAAGAGAGATGGTAATAACTTCCTTAAAATTGCCGTTCTTAAAAAAATTCATCATATCAAAGCCTGTCAGTTAAAATATACATCTTCCTAATATATCACTTGACGGTTCATAAAGCAAGAAAAAACTTTTCTTTTCCGGAAAAGTTCCTTGACATAAAAATGGGGCGGATGTATATTTTCTGCAGAACACGCAAAGGCAAACAGCAAAAGGAATCAAAACATGTCCAACTTCGGCTCACTTATCCAAGAGTATTATGTGGATCTTTTCCGCAAAAATGCAGAACTGCGCAAGAAAAAACTTGCAGCATTGAAAACACCTGAAGATGTTTACAAATACATTGATGAACTGAAAGCAAAGATAAGTAAAGCCTATAAATTTCCTGAAGTCAAAACGCCTCTCAACATCCAACACTGCGGATCGTTCCGCGGAGAAAATTATACCGTTGAAAAACTGATCTACTACAGCCGCCCGGACTTTCCTGTCACCGCCAACCTCTATGTGCCTGACAAAGCAAAACCGGGAAAAACCCCTGCCGTCATCCATCTTTTGGGACACGCTCTGGATGGCAAGGCTTGCGGAGAATATCAGGCTGTGGGCATCTCTCTTGCACGCAAAGGGTGTATGGTCCTTATGCCTGATCCATTGGGACAGGGGGAGCGCATCAGCTACCCCACACAGCCCGAATATCAGAACACCCGGGAACACAACATCCTCAACCGCCGCCTCCTTTCCATCGGTGACACCGTGGGTGCCTGGCGTATCTACGATGCCATCCGGGGCGTCGATCTGCTTTTGGATCGTCCGGAAACAGATCCTGAACGGCTGGGTATTGTGGGCAACTCCGGCGGCGGCACCATGACCACTCTGGTCAACGCCGTGGAGCCCCGTTTGAAGGCGGCTGCCCCCAACTGCTATATCACCACCTGGCTGCGGCTGATTGAAAACGAAATCCCTGTTGACGGAGAACAGATCGTCAACGGTTTTGCCGCAGACGGCGGAGAAATGGCGGACCTTCTGATCCTGAAAGCCCCCGATCCCTTGCTTATCATGGGGGAAAAAGATGACTTTTTCGACATCCGGGGCACCCGGGAAAGTTTTGAAGAGGTCAAGCGTATTTATACGATCCTGGGAGTGCCTGAGCGCGTTCAGCTTTTTGTGGGCGGCAACAGCCACGGTTTCAAATATGAGGGGCGCCGTGCCGCTTACGGCTTTTTCAACACCTTCTTTGAGCTGCAAAGTGACGATACAGAACTGGCACACGCTCCGGCTCCTCAGGAATTGACCAACTGCACCCCGGCGGGCTCCATCACCAAATTTCCGGGAGCCCTGACGCCCGATGAAGCTGTACGCCGCCAAGTCAGAGAATGTGTCTCAAAACGGGAAACCCTATCTCCGGAAGAGATCAAAAAACAACTTGCAGAAGTGCTGTGTCTGAATATTCCGGAAAAGGCTCCCTCTTACCGTCAGCTCCGCCCCAAATACGGCGACGGGGTCGTTGACAACCGGTACGGCGTGGAAACCGAGCCCAATCTCATTACCACACTGCATCTGTTTGCACCTTCAAGCTACATGCACATTCCTTCCGGCGCAGAAGCAGAACTCTACATCCCCAACCTGAGCAGCTCCGACGAACTGAAGGAACGCCGGCTTTTCCCCGACACCTTCCTTTTCGGATTTGACTACCGGGGCGTTGGAGAATCCATGCCCTCAGGATGTGATCAGGGAGCATGGGCAGACGACTTTTTCGGACTTTACCGCAGAGATTATCACTACGATGCCATGGCAAGATTGATGGGATTTTCTGTACTGGGCAAAAGGTGCGAAGACACTATCAAAGCCATACTGCTTTTGAAAGAGTGGGGTATTGAAAATGTGACTCTGACCGCCTCAGGTATCGGCATGATCCCTGCCATTCTGGCAGCGATCTTCTCCCCGGTCAAGATCAAAACAGCTTTTCCGCAGCACTGCCGGAGCATGCTTGAAAGTTCTCTGAGTTCCATAGAAAACTATCCCCAATCCATGACACCTTTCAATTTGCTCAACATCACAGATCTTGATGTGCTTCAGGAGCTTGCTGAAAAAAGATGAAAACAGTTGATTTTGAAAAACTCGACCGCTACATGCAGCGGCGGAAGATAAATCCCGAAGGGCTTGTCTGGCATGATCCGGCACAGGAAGAGGTTTTCAAAGTAGAGGGACTTTACTGGTTCAGCAAAGAGAAGCGTTACCACCGTTTCCCTGTTGAAACAGTTTCCTCCCACAACAAAAATGTGGTACAGCTTGCCTCCTGCACGGCAGGGGCACAGCTCCGGTTCCGTACCGACAGCTGCCGTATCCTTGTATCCGTCCGCAACACGAACTGCAGCGGCAGTGCGACCATGACGGAAACAGCCCGCAGAGGATTCGATCTTTACACAGGAACTCCCGGAAAGGAAGTATTCTGGAACACAGCATTACCCATTCCGGGTGAGGAGAGTTATGTTGATGAAATTTTCACCGTTGACACGGGAGCAATGCGGGAATTCCGCCTCAATTTTCCGTTGTACAACGGCGTTGAAGAGCTTTCCATCGGATTGGAAAAAGGAGCTCAGATCCTTCCTCCTGCCCCTCTTGCGGTCAACGCCCCTGTCGTTATCTACGGAACCTCCATCACACAAGGGGGGAGTGCCTCCCGACCGGGAACAGCTTTCACCAACCGGCTCAGCCGTTTGCTCCAGACCGAATTTTTGAATTTCGGTTTTTCCGGCAACGGAGTCAATGATCCCGAAACGGCAGAGTTGCTCAGTTCCATTGAGGATCCGGCACTTTACATCATCGACAGTGAAGCCAACAGCATTTCTGCTGAGCTCATTCAAGAGCGCGTTCCCCGTTTTCTTGACATTCTCAGAAAGAAACACCCGGAAACGCCCCTCCTCATTGTAACCAAAGTTCCTTACGGTCCCCGTTACGCGGCAACGATCCCGGTGCTGAAAGAGGAATTCCGGAAAATCTATCTGGAAAGAAAAGCTGCAGGAGACGAGAATATATTTTTCTTTGACGGAACCAACTTCTGGGATCCCGCTGACACCGAAAATAATATAGACGGAGCCCATCCAACAGATCAGGGATTCGCCTATATGGCACAGAAACTGGAGCCGGTGATCAGAGATCTTCTGAAACGATACGGTCATCTGGCGTGAATGAACGCCTTTTAAACTGAAGGCGCTGTTCCCGATCAAGGTCGGTAAAAAGGTTGAGGGAGTTGGGGCGGGGGAAAAGCCCTTTTGAGGAAAGGTCTTTTTCCCCCGCCCCAAACCCCACCCCCTTTTCCCAAACCTTTTTCAGTAACGCTTTTCATTTTTGAGTTTCTCAAAAATAAAAAGCGGTCTGTAAAAAGATTTTCGGATAAAGGAAAGTTATTTTACCTACCCGTGAAGGAAACAGAGCAAAACTGAAAAAAAACTTCCATGAAACACGGGAAGTTCTTTTCATTCTTTTTTTTCTGACGGAATCAAACGCGGATCAACTGGGCGCCCCAAGTGAGACCGGCTCCGAAAGCAACCATCAAAGCCAGATCGCCCCGCTGGAGTCTTCCGCTTCTGAAAGCCTCATCCAAACAGATAGAAATAGAAGCCGCAGAGGTATTGCCGTATTTATCCACATTGATAAAAAGCTGGTCGTCACGGACATTGATACGATGAGCAACAGCTTCAATGATCCGCTTGTTTGCCTGATGGGGAATGACCAGCTTCAAGTCGCTGACATCGACTCCGGATTCTTCGAGAACAGCCTTACAGGCACCAGCCATAGCATTAACAGCCAGCTTGAATGTCTCTTTACCCTGCATGTGGATGGTGTGGAGTTTCTTTTCCACGGTTTCATGAGTAGCAGGATTTCTGCTGCCGCCCGCTGGAAGTTTAAGAACATCTTCATACTCACCGTTGATGTGAAGATCACTGGCAAGCTGCCCGGAGTTGTCATCATCACAACGCCCGAGGATCACAGCACCGGCACCGTCACCGAAGAGCACACAGGTATTTCTGTCCTCGTAGTTGGTGATAGAAGAAAGTTTTTCTGCTCCGCACAAGAGCACATAACGGTATTTTTTCTGCAGCAGCAGAGAATAAGCAAGTTCAAGGGAGTAGATCATACCGGAACAGGCAGCAGAAAGATCAAATCCGAAAGCATTTTCAGCGCCTATTGCAGCCTGGACCAGAGACGCCGTATTGGGGAATGTGTGATCCGGAGTTGTCGTTGCAACGATCACAGCAGAAATATCAGAACCTTGGAGCTCCGCCATAGCCAACGCCCGTTTGGCGGCGTTGATCGCCATATCTCCGGAACTCATTTCAGGAGGTGCGATATGCCGTTCAACGATCCCAGTTCTGGTCCGGATCCACTCATCGCTGGTATCGACCATATTCTGAAAATCAAAGTTGGTCAACACCTTTTCTGGGATATAGGACCCGGTCCCGAATATTCTGACGCCCATAAAAAAACCTTACTTTTCACTTCGCTTCAAAGCGATTTCACCGCTTTCATTCACTATTGCAAGAATCTTTCCGTTCAAATCAAATCTTACACATTCAGCGGCAACACGAATGGCATTTTTTACCGCCAGAGGATTGGAAGAACCATGACCGATAATACAAATTCCATTGATCCCCAAAAGGGGAGCACCGCCAATTACATCAGACGCCCCGTATGCTTTGAGTTCACGGAAGGCATTCTGTGCCAAAAGCGCCCACATAAAACGGAAAACATTTTTCTTCAGCACCCGTTTCAACCAGACCATAGTTGAACGGGCAAGACCTTCAGCAGTCTTCAGCAGCACATTTCCGACAAAACCATCGGTGATAACCACATCGACCTCACCTTCAAAAGCAGTATCGGCTTCGACGTTGCCAATAAAGTTGATCGGCAGCTTTTCAAGGAGCTTGAAAGTCTCTTTGGTAAGTTCGTTGCCCTTGACATCCTCACCGCCCACGCTGATCAACCCGATCCGGGGGCGCTCTATATTAAAGAGGTATTGGGCATAAACATGCCCCATCAGTGCATACTGAACAAGATTCAGCGGCTCACTGTCGGGGGTGGCTCCGGCATCGACCAGAAGAAAACGACCGGTCTGGGAGGGCATACTTGCCGCCAGAGCAGCACGGTCAATACCGGGAAGGTTGCGAACCAATACTTTGGTCGCAGCCACAGTTGCCCCCGTATGACCGGGAGTAACCATGGCATCAACTGCTTTTTCTTTAAGCAGACGGGCACATGCTGTAATGGAACAATCCTTTTTTCCACGCAAAGCAGTGGTGGAAAGTTCGGACATTTCACATACAGTAGGAGCATGAACAAGCTCTATTCTGGGATGATTGGTAAGTCCGTATTTTTCCAAATAGAAACGGACCTTTTCCTCATGTCCTACCAGAACAAAGGTGCAATCAGGGTGATCGGAGATGGCATCTGCCAAACCTTCGACCACCACACCCGGGGCAAAATCCCCCCCCATTGCATCAACTGCGATCTTCATCTTCCGTCTGCAGAAAGATTCTCACATCAGTCCTGAGCGACAGCAATCACCTGCTTGCCATCGTACTGACCGCAAGCGGTGCAGACGCGATGGGGAGCCACGGGAGCATTGCAGTTGGGGCAGTAGGTCGCCTGAACGCCTTTGTAACGGTTGGCGGCTTTACGCTGACGACGCTGCATACGGGAAGTTTTCCTTTTGGGTACGGCCATTTTTTGATCTCCTTATTTTAACGTGATTTTCTATTTTTCAAATAGCTATCTACAGAATATATCACAGGAAAACCGATTTTTCAAACGGAAAGTGTTTTTTTTACGATAAATTTTGCTCAACTCTTGAAAAAAGTCATTTGGAGCGCTATATTTAGTGGCGTTGAAACGGTTTTCCGGTTCAAAGAGTTATGTTACAAAAAGTTATTAAAACACCCTGATTATTACAGGAGAGAAAATTCTAACCAGTGGAAATGTAAGATTATGCTTATTGGTGAAATCGTCTTTTTGGTGCTGGCATTTTTTGCCTGCGGTTGTTTGCTTTGTCCGCCCTACTATGTCCTCAAATTTTTTTCCTTCTTATTGAGATGCACATTTATAAGGCTCCGTAAGTACGGTATTGAAAACATCCCCAAATCGGGTCCGGTCCTTCTTGTTTCCAACCATGTATCTATGATCGACATGGTTCTGATCCAGGCTGTCTCCCCGCGCCGGGTCCGTTTCATGGTGCATACAAGTGTGGTTGACTTTCTGCCGACCCGTTTTATTTTCAAACTGTTAGGTGTGATCAGTGTGCCCAATACCCGTCATGCCAAAGCAATGACAAAGTTCTTTGAAGACATCCGGACCCGCCTTGCCAAAGGTGAAATGGTTTGTATTTTCCCTGAGGGAACCATTTCCGGCAACGGCAATATCATGCGTTTCCGTTCCGGCGTTTCCCACTTGCTGCCTCAGGGAGTCGAAAGCTCCGTGATCCCCGTCCGTATCGGAATGCTCCGGGGACGCCTTTTCTCGATCCACCAGGGCAAACTGCGTTTCACATTGCCCTACACCTGGCCTGTGGACATTTCCATCGCCGTTGGTACTCCTGTGGATCCCAACCTTTCAGCGTTCATGCTGCGCCAGCGCATTTCTGAACTGGGTGCAGACGCTGAAATGGGTCCTCAGCCCGGAGAGCTCCCCATTCACACCGCCTTTATCAAACAGGCGAAAAAGAGCCCCTTTAAAAAGGTCTTTGTGGATGAATCAGGGGGCGTGAATAACTTTGAAATGCTGGTCCGCGCCATATTGATTTCAAAGAAGGTAAGAGAATTGAATCAGGGCGGAGTCCATGTGGGTGTACTGCTGCCCAACTCTACTGCTGCTTCTTCAGTGACCCTGGGTGTGCTGATGGCTGACAGGACCCCTGCCATGATCAACTACAGCCTCGGTCAGGATGTGGCTCTTGACTCCTGCCAGCGTGCCGGGATCAAAACGATCCTCACCAGCCGCCGTTTCCTTGACAAAATCAAATGGGAAACCACTCCGGAAATGATCTGTCTGGAAGATGTCGCCCCCTCTATTACCAAAAGTGACAAGCGCAAGGCCATTCTTACAGTTATTTTCAGTACCTGGCGTTCTCTGGCACGGAAGATCTCCCCTCTGAGCTGCTTCAACTTGCGTCATCAGGCGGTGCTGCTCTTTTCCAGTGGTTCCACCGGAAAACCCAAAGCGGTCATGCTGACCCACCGCAATCTGAACTGCGATATTTACGCCTTTATCCGCGTGATCGCCTGGACCCCTCAGGACCGTATTGCAGGAAACCTGCCCCTCTTCCATGCCTACGGCTTTATGATCGGCGTAGCGTTCCCCTCTGTAGGCAATACCCTTGTCGCCTATGTTCTCAATCCTCTGGACTCCGCCGGAGTCGTCAGGATGGTTGCCAAAAACAAGATCACCATTCTCACTGCCACCCCCACCTTTTTGCAAAGTTATATGCGTAAAGCCGAACCCAAAGACTTTGCAACTTTGCGTCTGATGATCACCGGAGCGGAAAAGCTCCGTCCTGAACTTGCAGCACGCTACCGTGAAAACTTTGGAAGAGACATTATTGAAGGTTACGGCTGTACCGAACTTTCCCCCATCGTGACCATCAATTTGAACAACTCCATCTTCGATCTCGGTACCCGGGCGGACCGTCCCGGCAGTATCGGCTGCGGTCTTCCCAGTATCCATATCCGTATCGTGGATCAGGAAACCGGCGTGGAACTTGAACCCGGCATCCCCGGCCGTATGCAGGTGAAAGCAGGTATCGTCATGAAGGGCTATCTCAATGATCCTGAACAGACTGCGCTGGTCCTGCAAAATGGTTACTACGACACCGGCGATATTGCTTACATGGATCCTGACGGTTACGTCTACATTACAGGCCGTGCCTCCCGTTTCAGTAAGATCGGCGGAGAAATGGTTCCCCACGAAGGCGTTGAAGAAGCGATCATGAGTATCCGGAAAAGAGAAAACCGGGAAATAGCCGTCATGGGCAAGCCCGACCCCAAGAAAGGCGAAAAACTTGTGGTGTTCTATGCTGCAGACGACTTCATCCCGGAACAAATTGTCGATGAAATGCGCAAGCTTCAGCTGCCCAATCTCTGGATCCCCAAACCGGATGATTTCATTGAGATCGACGAACTGCCTATTCTCGGCAGCGGCAAACTCAATTTGCGCAAACTCAAGGAGCTGGTCAACGAACTCAACTGATTACCAGTTTTCAGCCAACAGCTCAAAGTATCCTTTGGCGTGCTGACATGCCGGACACAGTTCCGGAGCAGCTTTGCCGTAGTGAAGATACCCGCAGTTGCGGCACACCCACATCACCTCCCGCTCCCGTGCAAACACGGTGCCGGAGGTGACATTTTTTAAAAGGGCACGGTAGCGTCTCTCATGCTGTCTTTCTGAAACGCTGACAAAATCAAAGCATCGGGCGATCTCATTGAATCCCTCATCCCGTGCGGTTTCAGCAAAACTGGGATAAAGATTGTTCCACTCATCATATTCCCCCGCGGCTGCAGCGGCAAGATTTTCTGCAGTGGTGCCGATTACTCCTGCGGGAAATGCGGTGCGGATCTCAACTTCGCCGCCGTTGAGATATTTGAAAAAGCGTTCTGCGTGTTCTTTTTCCTGATTTGCTGTTTCGGCAAAGATCTCTGCGATTTGCATGAAACCTTCTTTTCTTGCTGCAGATGCAAAATAGGTGTAGCGGTTACGCGCCTGGGATTCTCCGGCAAAGGCACGGAGCAGATTGGTTTCGGTAAAAGTTCCGGCGATGTTTTTCATAGACTTTTCTCCTCTGTTGATTTCTTCAGGAAAGAAAAACTCCTCCCCATGAAATCAAAGTAGTACGAATTGGAGCAAAGTCAAATTTTTTTATTCGTAAAAATCATTTCAGTCGGGATAGACCGCAAAAATAACAACTTCCCCCTCCCCTTCAATCTGAAGAGAAAAACTTTTCCCCAGAGCCCGGTTGAGGGATGCCGTCCACCACTTTGAAAGCTCCAGATGATCAAGGGGATACTCCAAACCTTCGCTATTGAGAAGGAACCGGCTGCAGCCGGGATTGAAAATGGAGATCGCCTGACCGGGAAAGGAGGGGAATTCCCCTGAACACAATACCGGGAAAAAGATACCCGTATCCGTCAGGATCCTGATTTCAGGATGAACTTTGGCAAAGTCGGTGAGTAAAGAGATATTGGCTATCGTGTGATCCTCCCGCTTACCGGCGGCGCCGAGGATCGTGATCCTGTCTCCCGGAACACACAGTGAATTTGTAAAGCGGAAAGCCTTTTGCAAGTCGTTGGTATCCTGTTCCCGGATGCGGACCATTTTTTCTTTCAGCAGCTCCTGATACTCCTTCCCGAGGCTGTCCATATCGCCGACCACATAATCAAAAGCGATATTCCGTTTTACCAGCCCTGCGGCGGCGCTGTCACAGGCGACCAGTACATCAGCTTCTTTCAGAACCTTGAGGGGCTCAGGATGAACGGGAAAATCCCCGGCTGCCATAATCACATAGTGTTTCATCTTTCAACATTCCTTGCATCCTTGTACCAGCAAAAGGCAAAATAGAGACCGCAAAACAGAAAGATGAGCCACATCAGCAAAGTCGCCATAGAATTTCCGGATTCTTTATAGACCTGGTACCACATAAAAATGCTGATACTGTTGACCAGCGTCCAGCATATCCACTGTTCAAAGCAGCGCATGACACTCAAGATCATCGCGCCGACACTGAGCACTGTCGTAGCGCTGTCAAGCCAGGGGGCACGGGCGTTGAAAATTCCCAATCCCCACGCTGCGGCACACCACACGACCAGAACGCAGCAAAGAAAAATCCCTCTTGCGCGCCATGAAAGAAATCTTTTTCTGACCTCTCCCTTTTCGGGATTGTAGTTCCTCATCCAAAAGTAAATTCCCACAAACTGCATAGGCAGATAGTATCCCCAATTCAGGAGCATATCTCCGTAAATGCGGCTTTGCATGGAAATAAGTCCATAAAGGAAAGAGTTGACAACGCCGAAAAGATAACAGCTGCTCTTACCTTTGCCTGCCAGCAAAGTATACATGACTCCTGTTACAGCGCTGACAACGCCAAGAACGGTATCGCCGCCGGTCATGACAGTGATGCCCACAATGGCTCCCAGAACGGCGGACATCAGAAAAATTTCACAGACATGCCAGTTGCGCAATTCGTTTTTCCCGAAATCGCGCCAGTTGATTTTCACATCGCTGCAAATCATTATCTCAAATCCTTTATTTGAAATTTTTATAATGTACACCAAAACTGTTGAAAAAACAAGAAAAAAACAAGAAAAAAACTCCCGGTATTCAGCCGGGAGTGTTAAATAACGGCTCTATTGATCCTGTTTTCCGGTCTTGCGTCCAGCTTTTGCAAGTGCAACGCAGCTGCCGACAACGATAACAAGAGCAATGACAGTAATAATCACAACATCCTGAGACATAAAAAGATCTCCTTATCAAACATGATTACAGATCAGATATGCGGTATAGCCGCAATAGGCAAGCAGCATCAAAGCACCTTCCCATCTGGAAACTTTCCATCCGGTGCGCATAAAGACCATCAAACCGACGGAAGCTGCCAGCATCACGCCCAGGTCAACTGCATTGATAGAATAATTCCCGAGAGGAGCGACCAAAGGAGCGATTCCAATGATCCCCAGGATATTGAAGATGTTTGATCCAACAACATTGCCGATGGCAATATCTCTTTCGCCCTTGATGGCTGCCACAACGGAGGTTGCCAATTCAGGCAGAGATGTTCCGACCGCCACAACGGTCAAGCCGATCACTGCTTCAGAAAGGTGCAAAAGTCCAGCCATATAGACTGCTCCCCACAAAAAGAGTTTTGCGCCCCCGATCAACAGCCCCAATCCGGCAGCCGTAAGCACGATTGCCCAGAGAAGGCTGGATTTTTCAGAGTCGTTTGCTGAATTTTCCTCAGCTGATTTGTTCTCTTTCCGTGAAGTAACGATATTCCAAAGGGTGTAAAAAATAAGTCCCGCAAAGAGCAACAGACCATGCCAGCGCCCGATAGCAGCTCCCTTGAAGCAGAAAGCTGAAAGGATCAGAGCGGAAATAAGCATGACAGGCAAATCAAAACGGAAAAGCTTTTTTTCGACCGACAGCGGAGCAATACAGCCGCAGAGTCCCAATATCAAGAGAATATTACAGATATTGGAACCGATGACATTTCCCAGAGCAATATCAGATTGTCCTGCCAATCCGGCGCTGACACTGACTACAAGCTCCGGTGCGCTGGTCGCAAAAGCCACCAGTGTCAATCCGATGACCATGGGTGAAACGCCCGCCTTACGGGCAAGGGTCACTCCGCCTTTGATCAGAAGTTCTGCACCATAATACAATGCTCCCGTTCCCAAAACAAGGAACAGAAGATTCAACAAAAGTTCTTTCATTTATTTATGCGTAAATTTTCAGTTGACAATGCAAAAAAGTACCGCAAAAAAAACTCAAAAAAAGCATTTTTCTGAGTAAAAAAATTCCTGCGGTATATCAGATATTTACGCAAACACAGGGACCTGCCCTGACCGGAAGAGCGGAATTTATAAAATTTATCCAAAAACATTTTTCTTCGGGACTGGAAAAGAGCACAGTTCCGGAAGAAGTGTAATAAAAGTTCCTGACAATATCTCCGCCAAGGCAGCTTTCTCCCTCTCCGCCGTCACTGCGGGTACTGGAAATACGCCCCTGAGGACCGTTGCGCTGACGGCTGCTGCGCAGCAGACGCGCAAGAGAATTTCCGGAGCTCAACAAGGCAGAAGAATACTCTTTCTTTTCCTGCCCCAAATGTTCAGAAATAGAGGAAGACGGAACAGGTGTTCCAGAGAGCAGCGCAGCGAAAACTCCCGGAACCAACACACTCAATGCCGCCCATAAAGACAAACGGCAAAGATAAAATTTTATCTTGTCCCATTTCATACGCAATAATATAATACCGGCTTCTGAACTTTTCAAGCGACCTCACGCAGAAACAGCAGATTTCTCAACGGAGAAGCAAAGTTTTGATCTCCTTGATCCCGATCACAGGCATATTGAGTTCTGCTGCATATTTCAGAAGCTGCTCCAGCATTTCAGTCGGCATGTGGACATGTCTGGCTTTGGGGTAAATATTATGGGAAAAGAAAACGATCATGGTATTGGAGTCTGCCGCCTTTTTAAGGAGTGCTTTCAAAACCTTGATATCACTTTTGTAATAAGCCCCGATGCCGCCGCCACCCAGGACCATCTTGTTTTTCAGATCTTTTGCACCGTAAAAAATATTCTTTTTTGCCTTCCCGAGTCCGGCACGCAGATAATCAAAGTGCTTGAAAAGCTCCTGATCGGTCTCAACATTCCGGCGGTTGTTCGGGTAAGCAAAGCCCCGCACATCAATGCCATTTTGACGGCACACATCCAGCTGTGGTTTCACCTCAGACTCAAAGTACTTTTTCATATCCCAGTTTTTCGGGAGGGGGGAAGCGTTGCGGTGATGAACACTGTGGAGTCCGATACTGTGCCCGGCACTCTGTAATTTTTTCATAGTTTCGATTTTTTCAGGAGTGATCTTGCCCACAATGAAAAATGTAACGCGGGCATTATACTTTTTGAAAAGAGAGTCCGCTTTGAGCCAATTAGCTCCGGCATAGTCATCAAAAGTCAAACAGAGTGCTCCCCTGCCCTCTTTTTCAGCTCCGACAAGAAAGAGAGCACTCAACAAAGTACACAGAAACAGAGTTTTTTTCATTTTATCACCTCTTATTTTCAGGAACAAATTCAATAACTTCAACAGAATTCGGCGTCAGCAGCAGCTCGCCGTACCAAAGCGTCCCGCCCTTTTCAGGGGGCATTATCTCTTCGAGACGGGAACGGCGTGAAATCATTTCACGCTCCCAGACTGTCGGCTGAACCGGAGAGCCCATCCGGCTCCAAGCGGTAAAAGCATTGCTGAAAACTTCATCAATGCGCCACCGCCTCAAGGAAAATTTTTCCGGAACGCCATTGATCTTCACTTTCAAAGGCACATTGCTGCCGAACTTTCCAAAATCAGAAACATGGTTGTAAAATGCGGCAACCACTGCCCCATCGGCACGGCGGGTCAGGATGACACCGGTATCTTTGGGCATTTCCGCTTCTACGGGTATCAGCTCTTCACCTAATTTTGCGCCGAGGGCAAATCCGTTGCAAATGGGCTTGCGCCATCCCCGGGCGGTAAAGAATGTCCGGTGTCCGTCAAAGTCTTCGGTGTTGTAATCCTGTCCTGAAAGACAGATCATCATTCTTTCAGGAGGAAACTGTTCCCGGCTCATCAGATCTATGAGTTTGAAGTAAAACGCACTGTAATACTCTGTTTCCCGGAATCTCATCCGTGCATCCTCTTTGATCCCCAGATACCCTTCTGCCGCAGCTGCCCATTCGTCAATAACAACGGGAGTTTCCTCCATTTCATATTTCCCCATGATCGAACGGTAAGTGCGATATTGAGCAACGATGCTCTCCGGGGCGACCTTGAAACGATAGGGATCGTGTACATCCTGCGGGATGGAGCTGTAGCAATGCAAAGAGGCAAAATCAAAACGGGTTCCCGGGGTTCCTGTGACATAATTTGTTTCCAGAGAAACATGCTTTATGACTCTTTCAAAGAACTCTTTGTAGTGGCCGCATGAGGGACCGCCGACACGGATCTCCGGGGCAGCAGCGTGGACACCTGATTCAAAGTGATCATAGAGTTTACAGTACTCTGTGATTTTTGCTTCTTTCATTTCCGGGGTACATTCAAAGAAAAATTGCGGATACATCCAGAATCCCAGATCGGGTTCGTTCCAGCAGTGAAAAAGCCATGTTTTCAAGGTCTCAATACCGTAACGCTCAACCAGATGGGCCGTTTGCACACGGCAAAGCTCCTGCCACTCTTTGTAATCAGCCGGATTGGAACGGCAGAAATGTTTATCTTTGTAACGCCTGCCGCTCAGATTCACAGGATCTTGAGCCATGACAACAGGCATAAAGTTAAAACATAAAAGAACCTTGAAACCTTTTTCAACCACGATGTCAAAGCGCCTGTCCTGCTCAGAAAAATCAAAACACAGTTTCCCTGTGCTGTCACGGGTCACAATATCCTCAAACATGGAATAGAGACGCAAATACTGTGCTGAACGGTCCTGAGCAAGATTCTCAAGGATCTCGCTGCCCCAGATATCTTCCACAGCATCGGTGGGATGAAAGTGAACATTATTCCAGAAATTGGAAATTTTTCTGCCGGGTGTCAATGCGTTCAAATCAAGCTGCATTTTATTTCTTCTCCATTCATGAAAACATTACGGAAAGCCAAAGTTCCGATGAATTTCTTACCATCACAAAGTACAGGCGCCACATCAACGACCACATTGTCAAAAAGGACATTTTCCAGAGGAAATGGCTCAGAGCCCTCAAGCACGAAGCCGTTTTCTGCATAATGGCAATGGACATTCAGCAATTCGATATCTTTGTAACAGGTCCTCTCGTCGCCGGTATATTTATCCACATACTCACTGACGATGGAAACGGCGTGATCGCCTGCCTTGACGATTTCGATATCTGCAATGTGGATATCTTTTATGACACCGCCTCTTCCGGGACAGGATTTGAAGGAGATCGCCTGCCTGAAAATATCCTCCATGCGTATATCGTACACATAGACACTTTCAGCGCCCCCTGAAAGTTCACTGCCGATGGCAAATCCGTGGAGACACTCGTGAAAGACGCACTCTCTTACCACAACATTTTTGCAGGGGATCCCCACCCGTCTGCCGTCGGCATCGCGTCCTGATTTGAGGACAACGGCATCATCGCCGTTTCGGAAATGGCTCTTTTCGATCAAAACGTTATTGCAGGAGTCCACATCGATACCGTCATTACAGACGAACATGCTGTCCATATATACATTGCGGACCGTCAGATGTGAACAATACAACGGATGAAGCATCCACAATGGAGCATCCACACAGGTGATCCCGTCAACAAGGACCCTTTCACACTTGCGGAACTGGACCATGGAGGGACGCATAAAAGCGCCTTCCCCGAAAATCCGTTCTTCCAGAGGGATATGCTGCGCTTCAAGGGTATGGCTTCTGCTCCGGGCGGGCGTCTGCAACTCCTGGAAGGATCTCCACTTCTCGCTGCTTCCGCACAAAACGCCCCTGCCGGTCAAAGCGGTATCGGTAATGTTGTTGGCATAGACCATGGGGGAATAGTTGATGATCTCAACGCCGCCCCAGCGGGTGGGAACAGGGGGAAGATAACAAGATGGTTCATGGGTAAATTTAATGAAACATCCCTCTTCCAGATGCAGTTCTGTGAAGGAGTGCATTTTTATGGGACCGCCGCAGCGGTATCTTCCGGAGGGGACGACAACTTTTCCGCCGCCTGAGGCAGAACATTTTTGCAAAGTTTCATTCAAAAGCTGAAAAATATCGCTGCCCTCAGGTGCATTGAGTCTGAATTCACGCGCCGGTATTTCCGGCAGATGAATTTTACTGACGATTTCCTCTGCTTTGCGTCGCATATCAACTGTTGATACTTTATTCATTTGTTCACGCTCCGATGATCGAATAACGATCTGTTGAAAGTATTTTTACAAGCTGCTCCATGGTTTCGATTTTCTCCTCTGTCACAATGCCGCTGCTGCCGACATCCTCGATCTGGTGACAATCAGATCCGCCGATTTTATGGAGTGAAAACTTGTCAGCCCAAAGAGAAGCGATGTCGTTTCTGCTGTCGTGCCGGGGATGACCATTCAATATCTCGATCCCGAAAAGACATTCAGGTTTTACCACCTTCATCCCGTTGCGGAAGGGATGCGCCTGATAGAAAAGGAATCCCTCTTCCCGTGCAAACTTACCGAACTCTGCCGGTGTCATGGCAAAAATATCTCTGAAATTGCGGCAATGAGCTTCTGTCATGCCGAAAACCAGATAATCATTGTCACTGTCAACAAAGCGTACCTCATACCCCCCCAGAACCAGAAAGTTTCTTTTCCGTCCCAGTTCCTGAGCGTGTAAAATCGTTTCGTGGAATGCCTTGTGAAAATCAACTCCCTTTTCCTCTGCTTTCCGGGCAGCGTATGCGGAAAAATGATTGGTCAGTACAAATCCGTCGTAATCTGTTTTTGAGTAGAGCTCCAAAAGCTCCTCTGTGGTCAAATGTCCGCAAGGAGAGATTTCAGAAGAGTGAACATGCAAATCAATTTTCATTTTTCAAAACTTTCATTGTTGATCAGTCAACTTTTCTTATACCGTGCAGCAATTTGGTAAAAGGCATCAAGCGGCAGCGGATGTTGAGTTTGTGGGGCAAAAATACCCTTTTCCCGGCGATGGAGTCGAGCAGATCCTGTACCAGCTGTTTCTGAGGCAGAGCAAGATCCAGAAATCCCTGACGGACCTCCCGGGGATCAATGGGGTTCTTCACCCAGCACTCAACTGCTTCGGCAACGCTTTCAGAAGTATCATCGGCAACCTTGACGGAAAATTCGGGCAGCAGGGTATCTCTGCCCCCCAAATTCCGGGTATTGACTACGGGAATACCGCAAAGAGAATATTCTCCGCAAGAAAACATGGCGCCCTCCGCTGCAGAAAGAGCCAGACCGCAGGCGGCTTTGCCGATCTCTCTGCCGATCAAAAAGGAGAAGACCTTTTTGCTCCAGCGGGCATTGGGGAAGCGTGCAACAGTCTTTTCGCAGTAGCTGCGTTCCTTTTCGGAACAGGCGCCTATCAGATGGAGATTTGCCACTTTTTCTGCCAGCTCATGACGCTTGAATGGGGTGATCCGGGCGATGTAAAGAGCATCATATTTGCGTTTTCCCATCTTTGCAAGTGGATAGCGGCGGGGATCCAGAAAAGCGTTGTGCTGAGCCAGATAGACTTCGGCAAACTCTTTGATGATCTCAACTTCCTTTGGAGCGTTTGCCAGTATGATGAAACGGCATTCAGGGAAGGCATCCTGCGCCTCAGCGAGACGCTTTTTCAACTCGGCGGCGACCTCCGGAAGCTCTGCAGACCATCCCAGCTGAAGGAGCATAGTAAACTTTTCACCTGCCGGGATCGCCTTTTTGAAGGATTCCAGATTCCGTAAGAAATCCATTTCAAAGGCGGCGATGATCCTGGGGGAACGATTCAATTCGTATGCGGGCAAAAATTCAAAAAAGCTCATTTGACACCTCCCCACTGTCTGTCCCGGATCAGTGCTTTGGTGCGTGCCCGGGCGTTGGCAGCAATGTTGCCGGCAAAGATGGAAATACTGTTGTCACTGTAGCGGCCTTTGACCACATGCAAAAGCTTCACAGGACAGCTTATGTCAAGCATACCTGTTTTCAAATTGATAACTGCACTGCCGAAATTCTTCTCTTCGACCTTGCGCCAGAAATTGTTTTTGAACTGGGGCATGTAAAAAACGGCTTTGATATTTTCCTTTTTGCTTCCCGGAACGCCGGTGGTTTTCCAATTCAGAGGATTGATATTGAAACTCCCCTTGTAATCCGCCTTTTCCGGCAATTTTTCATTGTTGATACGGCTGTTCCATGTAACGATAACGCCATAATCTCCGGCTCCTGAAGCAGCTTTCAAACCGCTCCAGTAGAAGTCATCTGCGATTTGTTCTTTTGTGCGGGGCGTCATGTTGGGCAGATAGGCGGCAATAAAACCGTTATCCACTGTGATCCCGCTGCACTTCCTCATTGCCTGATAGAGCAATTCAGCGGCTTTCCCTTCAGCAAGAAGCACAAAGGGGTGTCCTTTTTTATGGAAATGATCCAAATAATACTCCAAAGCCGCAGTGACATTTTCCACATCCACCTGCGGGACTTTGGGAGAAAATACCCGGACGCCCCTGCCGAAAATATCATTGGTATGGGTGTGCGCCCAGTTGAACTGAACATCATGGCTGACTCCGTAGTCTGCCGGAGCCTTGCCAATATAGAAAAGATCAAAGGTGGAATAGTACTGAGGGATATCATTTTCCCGGATCAACCAGTTGTCCCCGTAATCGTAAGGTGAATCAATGGCACAGCCGCAGAAAATCAACACTGTTCCGGCGGCAATAAAAAGCCCGTATAAAAGTTTTTTCATTTTTTTCATCTCCTTTTATATTTGCGGAATAAGATCCTGATAATAAACAAAGGGTTCCCGATGATGTAACGTTTGAATAAACGCACCGGTTCCTGATAAAGCCGGAAACACCACTCCAAACCGGACTTGCGCATCCACAGGGGCGCCCGGGGGATACGACCGGAAACAAAATCGAGCAAGCCGCCGACGCCGATTATGACACAGCCGGGGAACTCTGCGAGATGCTCTCTGATCCACAACTCCTGTTTGGGGACTCCCATAGCCACCAGAACGATATCCGGTTTCAGTTCACGGATCTCTGCAAAGACTCCGGAACAGCTTTTTTCCTTGAAAAAGCCGTCTGCACACCCCACAAATTCAGCTTTGCCATTGAGGACACGGGCGTTTTCCATCGCTTTTTGAGCAACTCCCGGAGCGCCCCCCAAAAGGTAGATCCGGTAAGGCTTTTGCGCCAGAAGCGGAAACATATCTGTGCCGTTGACATTTTCTTCCACGCGAAAGCCCAAACTCCGGGCACCGATCCTGACGCCGATGCCGTCGGCAAAGACCTCTGAGCAATGGAGAAGTGTTTCCCGGTAGGTTTGATCTGTGTACGCAACATTCAAACAATGGGCATTGATGAAAGCAACAGGGTGATTGAGCTTGCTTTTGACAAAAATATCAAGGGTCTCAAGAGCTTCTTCCATAGTTCCGGTAAAAAAGGGAACTCCAAAGATGAACGCACGCTTTTGCTTATATACATCAACCAATCCTTCTGCTGTTTTCTGCCAGCTGAAGTTTTTGGCTTTTTCTTTTCCTCTGGCAATCATTTCACATTGATAAGCAGGGGACTCAAGTATTTGTTTCATGGCACGACCGATATCTTCAGGCTTGGCGGGATCAAAAAGTTCTGCAGCCCCCTTCCCCAGTTCCCCCAGGGAGGAATTGTTGGAACAACTGCAAGGGATACCTGCGTGCATTGCCTCAAGCAAAGAAAGTCCAAAACCTTCAAAGTGAGAGGGGAATATATACATGGAACTTTGGGCATAAAGCTCCGGCAATCGTTCGGACTCAACAAACCCGGTAAACTGGAACCGGTCGGCGCAAGAAGAATTTTTGGCATATTCCAAAACTGTTTCAGCCCCGCTCCATGGAGCGCCTGCTATAACAAGGGTATACTCTTTGCGCAAATTTTCCGGCAAAAGCTCAAAGGCTTTGAGCAGATTCAAATGGTTTTTCCCCGGATGCTCAATGCGGGATATGTAAAGGATCTGCTTTTTCTTTTCAGTTTCCACTTTTTCAGGAGGCGTAAATCCATTATACACCACACGGATCTTCTCTTCCGGGATCTTCCAGTATTTTATCAGATCCTCCTTTGTTGAGTGGCTGATGGCGACGATACTCTGAGCTTTGCGGACATAATGGGGCAATACCTTTTTGATGTAAAACATCCGGAATCTGTCATATTTCACAGGGACATGGTATTGGGATAAATCGTGGACCACCGCAACAGTAAATATGGGGAACCGGCAGAAAACTCTTCTGTTGGCGGCAAGCATAATGCAAAAATCATACTTTTTCCAGTTGATACGCCAGGGCAGAACGAACAAACAGTAAAGCATGGAAAAAAGGGCGTTGCTTTGTCTGATCCTGATAAGTTCAAAGCGCTCAAACTCTCTGGCTCCATCCTCTTCCACGATCAGGGCAAGTTCGTGTCCGGCGCTTTCAAGAGCCTTGACCACCTCACGGATATAGACCGAGATCCCTGATTTCCCCTTATCAAAGGGGATCGCGCACAGCAATATTTTCATAACACACTCCCCGTAAGATTCTTAAACTCATTCACAAAATTGCTTTCTGAAAACTTTTCTTTTGCCAACGCCAAAGCTCTTTTCCCCAAACGCTCAAGGAGTTTGGGGGCAGTTCCGCAAACGCCTAACATTCCCGTGAGGGCTTTTATCTTTTTTTCAGGTATAAGCAAACCGTTTTCTCCGTCATTGAGCCATTCCCTGACACCGCCGAGGTCAAAGGCGACTGTCGGAATGCCGTGTGCCATTGCCTCAAGTCCCACCAGCCCGAAGGGCTCCTGCCAGCGGACAGGGAAACAAAAAACATCGCAATTTGCCCACAATTTCTCAGGTTCCCTGACAAAACCTGTGAAATGCACTTTTTTACCCAAATTGAACTTCTCAACCATTGCTTCCAGCATTTGACGGTCATTGCCGTCACCTGCAATGGTACACTCAAAGGGGATATCAAGCATTGACAGGGCTTTAAGCATCAAATCAGCTCCCTTGCCACGGATCAGCTGTCCGAGGAAGAGTATCCGCAATACGCCCTCCGGCATGAATAAGTGTTCATCTTCTGAATTTTGAATGAACGCAGGCAGTTTCACCACCTTTTCAAAGCCGTTTTTCCGCAGGTTTTCAGCCATAAAATCCGAAAGCACCAAAGCAGGAAGTTTGCGGTATTCAGCCAGAGGAGGAGCCGGATTTCTGCCCAAAGCACAAAGGCTGCAAACAAATTTATTATAGCTTCTGTGACAGTTGATCCTCCCGACAGGGGTATAATAGTGGTGGCGCTGACAGTAAATGTTGTGATCGTGGGCAAAAAAGAAACTCTTTTTTTCCGGCAGATATTTCAGATATTTTACCTCAATGATATTGTGAACTATGACCAGATCGGCAGCTCTCAATGCTTCATCTTCCGGGAAAAAAGGCTTGACACTGGAAAATGCAGAGGCAAATGCGGTCTGATCTTTTCCCCCCTCTTCAATGTAACGGTAATGGAGAACAAAGCCGTTACGCTGCAGCAGTTCGGCGCTTTTTTGCATGTAGCGTTCGATTCCGCCGATGATGCCGTTGTATTTACCGATGTAGAGGATATTTTTCATGATTTCATCTCCCGGTAAATGTCAGTGAGTCTGGAGGTAATACTCTGCCAGTTGTATTCTTGAGCTGTAACAGTACCTTCTGCAATCAGATCATCACGCAAAAGTTCGATTTTTTTGTAGGCTTCAAGGAGACTTGCGGAATCATTATCCTTAAACAGGAGCGCATTTTTTCCATCAACAAGAAAATCCTTCAGCCCCCCTACTGCTGCGGCGATCAACGGCACCCGGGCATCCAATGCTTCCAGAGCGGCAATGCCGAAGGGTTCGTGGCGGCTGGGCAGAATAAAGCAGTATGCGGTTTTCAGCGCCTGCAGAAGTTCCCGGTTATGGGGATCCAAGCCGGGAATCACGGTCAAACGCTCTTTTACCCCCAGCTTTTCAGCCGTTTCAATGATCTCATCGTAATACCACGCAGCCGTTACCGGACCGATCAGCAGCAAATGTGTCTCAGGATGGGGCAAAAGCAGCTCCAGCAGGATCTTCTGATTTTTCTGATAATCTATTCTTGATATGCACAAGATAACTTTTTTATCTTCCGGAATATTATATTTTTTCCGGAAATCCCCCGTTTCCGGCAATTCCCGATGCAATATGCCATTGGGGAAAAGTTCGACTTTCTTTCCCGGATAGCGCTCCTCAAGTTTGGATTTTTCCTCTTTACTCAATGCCAGAAGCAGATCCGCAGCGCTTTCCGGAGCCTGACGCACTCTGAAAATCCGGTCGATGATGCCGCCGTAAGAGAATTTGTGTTTCAAAGGTTTCAGCATCAAGGACATCTCTTTTGCAGGTATGGCACAGGATCCCCCGTGCAGACTCATTATGCAGGGGAGTTGCAGCGCTTTGCCCACTCTGATGGAATAATTGGCGATCCTTCCACCGGCATGGATGTGGAATATATCAAACCCGCCGGTGCGCAAATATTGCAAAAGTTCCGGCGTCAGAGGGTTGCCCCCTTTTTTATCCAAAGCGCCCTTATCCTTTTGCGGCATGGGAAAGTATGGATAAAAATAGGGGAAACGCCTGATGGTGATACCATCGACCACATCCGTACCGACTTTATCCAGTGCGGCTGTGCAGATGATTTCCGGAGTCAAACCTTGAGCCTTCTGCTGTAAAGCGATGTTCCAGACCACGCTTTCAGTGCCTCCCCATTCATTAAAGGTAAAACGGCGGACGATATGGGCGATCTTCATTGTTTTGCCCCCCGGTAATAGCTCATTTTCTGCACAAACCGGTATACCGGTGCGTAGAAAAACTCTTTGAGTCCGCCCTTTTTTACCAGATATATCCAATCTCTCAATGTCTCAGCGGCAACATTGCCCAGAGTGCGGAAGAAAGAAACAGACCTTTTTCCCATCTGTGTATCAGCAACACCTTCGTTGAAAAAGCGCTTCTTCACCTCTGCAAGAGTGTAGTTGTGGGAGTGCTCCACGACAGCCGCGGGAACATAGACAATGTGCGCCTGAGTCCGCCTTACCCACTCCACATCCTCAGAGTACTGGATCTGATCGTTGAAAGGCTTATCAAGAAGATCTTTTTTCCGGAATCCGGAGGAAACCAGAGAAAAAAAGCCGCCCCAATTCCGTGAAACAGAACCGTCTCCAAATGCTCTTTCATAATCTTTTCTGATTACAAAAAAGGCATCTTTCCGGGCGATTTGATTACCGAAAACACAGTCGTTCCCCTGCTCTTTCAAAGGGGCAGTCAAATGCTCCAGATATTGTTTATTCTGAGGGATGGCATCAGCGTTGTTGAAGACGATCGTTTCCCCCCTTGCTTGAGAAACCATATAATTGAGGGTTTTTCCGGGGATATATCTGCCTTCCGGCGGAGCTATGCGCCGCAGCTGCGGTACAGATGCCAGATATTCAGCTGTGCCGTCAGTTGAATGGTCGTCACATGAGATGATCTCCACATCTTCCGTTGTCTGCTGTTCCAGCAAGGCTTCTACGGTTGAGCGGATAAACTTCATATCATTGTGTGAACGCATCAATACAGAGATCATACCTCCTCCTTCCGGCAATGCTCAACGGCTGCCTCTACAGAGGGAAATATCTTGAATACCCGGTAAACTTTGGTGATATCCAACACGATCTGCATATCACTGCTTACATTGGCAAGCATGATCTCGGACTCCATTTCCAAAGCCTTCTGCGCCGCAGCCAGCAGCGCATCCAGCCCGTAGGTATCGATATTGACCAGTTTTTCCAGATCAAGAATGATCTTTTCTTTCGGCTGCATCCGTTCCTGCAGAACGAACTTGAAATTTTCTGCTCCCGGCTGATCCAGAAACATCTGCAAATGGGCAACCAATATATTGCCGTCTTTTTCAAAACGCATTTCCATAAGTGTCACGCCCTTTTGAATTTACCAGTAAATTTCCTGACGATCTTCCGTGCTCTGATTTTTTCCGCATGGTCAAACATCATAAAGTATAAGGCAGGGAAATAAATCGCAGCGCCGGTAACTCCGGCAAGAGCCAGCAGGAAAAATTCGTGGATCTGCCCCCTGAGAAAATAGTATTGCCAGTAGCAGATAAATCCGGTGACAAGAGCCACCAGAGCCGGTTCAAAGAGGGCATAAAAGAGCAATTTCCGGAATTGGATCCGGGATTTCCGGAGCAAATGGGGAATGATGAAACAGAGAGTTCCCGCCAGCTTGGTGGCGATCATGGCAAAAACAACCACCAGAACATGGGATTTTATCATCAAACCGCCGATGGAACCCACGATGAAAAACGCACTTTCAAGACATTGGACTTTGGCAAGAAAAGAGTGCTCCTCAGCCATGGTCAGGAATTTTTCAGGGATCATCCGCATGACCAGAAGGAAATAGACAAAGAGCACCATCAAGCGGCAGATAAAATCCGCTTCGGCGGACTCAACATTGAAAAGGAACAGTATGATCCGGGGGGCATAGATCATAACCATAACCGTTATCCCGGCAGCAAAAAAGTTCACCCAGCGGATGGAACGCAGCAGTATCTGCGCCAGGTGCGAGTTTCTGTTGCGGCTGTGCAGCAGAGCGGAAATGGGAGAAAGATTTTCCACATAGGGCATGGAGATCTGCTGGATCAGCATGGGGATACGGCTCCCCAGTTGAAAGATCCCCACAGAGGCAAGACCGCAGAAAATACTTATCAAAAGGAACATGCCGCGCTCCCAAACCATGCGGCCGATACTGATGAGATAAACCGAGGCGCTGAAATGAAAGATCCCTTTGAACGCCTCTTTATCAAAGGCAAAGCGGATCCTGAACTTTGGAATGGAACGGAATACACAGAGCATCATGACCAGCTGCGTTGCCCCCATGACCAGCATCACAAAGGTCAGAAGTTTGAAGAGTCCCTGATCCAGAACAAAAATCAGGATCACCCCTGCCAGTTCCACAATTTTGGAAATGATTATGACATAGTTCCGCAAATAAAGTTTCTGCAGTCCCACCAGTATTTCCGGAAAAACGCCCAAAGGGAAAACGATGGTCGCCGCCAGTCCGCTCAGCAGCAGAGCCTCCCGGCAGAAGCGGATGTATTCAGCAGTGGCATCCGGAGGCAGATGAAAGAGTTCACGGATAAAATACATTCCGATCACTGTCAGGGGCAGTATCAGAAGCGCCATGCTGACATGGCTGAAAAAGATACTGGAAACGGTACGGTTGTATTTTTCAATATCTTTTTCATACAGCTTTGTTGCAGTAACTTTTTGTGCGGCAACACCGAAGCCCAGATCCAGCAGCAGCGCATAGCTGAAAAAGCTCCAGAGCATGACCCACAATCCATATTGCCTTTCCCCCAGGTGGCTGATAAGCCAGCGGGTGACAAGGATCCCCTGAATCAGCCGGACAAACATGGAAAAATAGTTTGTCATGGTGTTTTTCAAAAATGGTATTTTCATAATTCTTTTGCCCTTTGCATCATCAATTTGAAATAATCACAAACGCCCTTTACATCATCCGGGAGCGCCGTATTGGAAAGGATCGCCGCTGCAGAGTGGATATGCTCCGGCGCAAATCCGTGCATCCCCGTCAAAGGCTTTTCCCCCATATCAGAAGGAGCAAGCTGGACACCCGGATCAAGGAGAAATATGCCGTCCCCGAAAAGACGGTCCTGACGGTATATTCCATATTTTTTTTCATCTTCCACAGAAAGAAATTTTCCGGGAAATGATCTCATTGTCTCTTCGATGACAGTTTTCGATTCCGGCGAGAAATAATAAAACCGTGCCATGGTCGAATCGTAACACGCCCCGTAATCTTTGCCGAAAACCAGTGTACTTTTTTCCATCGCCCCCATAATATCAGCCGTCCCGGCAAGGGGAGTCATACCATGGTCTGAGAGCACCGTAAAGTGGACTTCATCTGCATAGTTTTCAGCCTGAGAGTAAAGGGATTTGATCTGACTTTCAAGTTGATCAAGTTTGTTTTGCACTGTTTCAAACTCCCCCACATGTCCATGGAGCAAGCCATCAAGAGTTGCGGTGTAGACAAAGAGAAACTTTTTCCCTTCTGCAACTGCCTTTTCTGCGGCAAGGAAATTTTCCTCATCTTTCAAGTGCCAATCTGAAATGTGAAAGGGAATTTTCAGTGATTCCAGGGCGTCAAAAAGATTTTCAAAAGGCTTCATGCCGCCGGAAACAAAGAGATCCTTTTTTTCGCAGTAGTCAACGAACTTCAATTTCCAGAGCGGCATCCGGTAGAGCTGAAAATAACCTGTAAAGCCGTACAACTTTTTGAGGAGTTTGGAAAGATGATGCCGCACCCGTCCCCTGTTCCAGAAACTTTCCGGTTTAAAAAGCCACGCCAGACGGGAAATGAGTTTAAAAGGCGACTCTGTCAAAGTAAATCGGAACAATCCCAAGTGTCCGTGTTCCGCAGGAGTTTTCCCGGAAAGAATGGTTGGGATGGCGCTGCTTGAGTAGCCGAACTGCATAAAGCTTTTTCTGCGGCAGGGCAGCAGATCTTCCAGGAAGCGGTGATCGTTGACGATCTTCCACCCCAAAGCATCTATAAATAAGAATATTTCAATTTTTTTATGTTTCATATCCACCTCAAGGCAAAGCCCGGTAACCGGGGAGAAGCCGGAAATCTCCGGCGGGTTTTCTGTTTTTCATTTCAGTTGAGGGTAAGGCTGCCTTTTCAATGAGATATCCTGAGACCACCGCCGCAGGAGCGATGGTTTCCCAAACGGAATACTCGCTTGAGGGCACACTCAAAAACTCCAAATTCACATAACGCCGGAATATGGGCAAAATGTCTGCATTTTTCCCGTACACACTCCTGACTGCATTTCTGTCAAGACCGAATGTATTGCCGTAAGGTGTTATCCCCGGCACAAATTCCCCTGCCTTATCTGCATAACTTACCAGATCAAGAAAAACTGCCGGGAACACTTTCCCCAGCCCGGAGGTCATGCTCCTGCCCAGAGGATTGGCTCCGTTGTGGAAATCGTTGGCAAGATATGCGCCGTCAAGATACTTTTGTTTGCCTGTAAGTTTGTGTGCTGCGATCAGGGTCATCGCCCGGCGCAGGGGGTGATAATTTCCCCATGCCATAGCGTGAACCCAACCGGCATCAGAAGCGTGCCAGAGAGTACGGTAAGGGTAGGCATTTTCCTGATCGGCAATCATTTTTTCCGCATGGTGCAGGATGACTTTTCTGTACTCCAAACGGAATGGCGCCAGCTCTTTCACCGGGAACAATTCAAGAGTCATCAAACTTAACTGTGACCATTTCCAGAAATCTTTGTTGAAAGTTTTCTTTATGGCTTCAACATTTGCCAATATGGGGGAAAGATATTTTTTATCCCCGGTGAGAGTGTAAAGAGCGGCTCCGCACCTGAGCAGATTTCCGCCGTAAAGATGGGGTGGTTCCTGATAAGAGATCATCCTGTGTTTCAACTGCAGCCACGATATGAGTCTGTTTTTCGGATTCAAGGCAAACTCCCATGCTTTCACAGCAGAGCCAAGATATTTTTCCGCTTCTGAGTACTGTTTTGCCTTTTTCATGGCAAGTGCCAGAGTACCGGCGGCGGCGGCATATTCCAGAGTGCCGTTGCGGGAGGGGGCAGAAATATAATAGGTGCGTTTTTCTCTCTCCGGCATTCCTTCTCCGGGTCCCGGATGGCCTGTTGTTTCAAACCATGTCCCCACGCCGCCATTTTTCTGTTGGGCGGAAAGGAGATGCTTCAGCCCCCATGCGGCTTCATCCAATATATCCGGGATCCCGTTGCCGCTTTCGGGGATATTGAGTTGTCCGTCGATAAAATTTTCACTTTTCATCAGATAAAGAGTTGCCAGATCGCTGACGATCCGCAAGTGATAGGGACGGCGGTCGTAATCCGCTGCATCATGCCAGCCTCCGGGGGCAAAAACTTTTTCGTTTGTATAAGGCGGATTCTGCTTGATAAGCTCAAAATGTTTTACCTCAATGCGGTTCCCTTTGCGGTCAAAGAATCCGAACTCTTTTTCTCCTCTGCCCTTGGAATAGTGTTCAGCGTTTCCGGGGAAACGTCCCCGAAGCACACTCTGGTGGCAAGTTGGACTTTCCCATGCAGTGAAGGGCTGCGTTTTGGCAATGCCGCACCGTTTATGGTAAAGTCCCCGGGCGTGGATGTAAAAGGCTTCACTGAGAGATTCTGAACCTATAACAAAGTCCATGCTGCGCCCCACGCCGTCCACATGAAAGAAGTATCTCCCGGGAGTGTTGAATGAGGAGTGATCCAGCTCAAGCACCTCTTCACCGGTAAAGGGGATCCGGTTCTGATATTTGGGGTCCTCCCTGCGCAATTTCAGTTTTCCTGTAAAAACGGTTTTGCCATCGGAACTGCGGCGGAGCTCAAACTCTTTTCCGGCAAGGTGTTTCAAAGGCAGTGCGCCACACTGTCCCAGCCACGCCCCCATGTAAGCGTATTTTCTTTTCTGATTTATGCCGTTCCCCACCTGATTGAGTTTGAATATATGGCTCGGACGATGAGCATCATATTGAACTTTCACATTGCCGATGACTCTTTTTTCCCCGGACTTGAAGGGGGGGATCAATATAAAATATTGAAAATATGTTTTATCAGGCTGCCGGAGTATTTTTCCTTTTTTATCCCGCAAAAGAGCATTTTCTTTTATCCACCCTGAACGGTACTGCGTGGAAATAACACCGGCAGGATCCGGTGTTCTCCCCTTGAACACCACCACGCCGGGAGTCAGGAATTCATACTCCCTCCCCCAAAGCATAAGGGGAATGAGAAAGAGCCAGAGTATCTTTTTCATACAGCACCTTCCCCCTTGAGAGCAACAAAGTGCTCTTTGTATTTATAAAGGATGCTCAGTGCGGCAAAAAGCACCATCATCTGAATGAAATTCACCTGCTGTTTCATGACCCACTCCAAAGTGGACTGCAAATAAATGGCAGTCATGCCGCCCACCAAACCTGCGGGAATATAAAAATAATTGCTCCGCCGGAAGGTCTTGACCAGTTTACACGCCACCACATAATAGTACCCCAGCCAGGTAAGGAAGGCGCAGAGCGCCGGGAATCCGCACTCCGCCCCCACCAGCAGGTAACTTGTCTCGACGATGCCTTCTTTGAAATCTTTGGCAATGCGTTTATTTCCATAGCGGTATTCACAGTAGGGATAAGGGGGATTGATCTTGATGCCCCAGTTGTTCAAACCGACACCGGCAAGGGGTTCATCTTTCATCATATTCCAGGCGGATGCCGCCAGATACTGCCGGGTCATGAGGGATTCTTTGGGGGCATTTTCAAACCTTTTGATAATATTGGGCAGCAGCAGCAAAGCGCCGAAGAAACAGACAAGAAAGACAGGCAGCAAAATCTGTATTTTTCTCATGTGGAACTGATAGCGCAAAGAGAGCAGCGCCGTAATGGCACATCCTGCCGGAAGACACACCATGGCGCCCCGGGAATAGGTCCGCATACACGCCGCTGACGCAAGAAGAAAAAATCCGGCAAAGAGAAACCTTTTCCACCCTTTGTTGCGATTGAAATAGTAGGCGAAAAACACAGGCGCTATCAAGTTCATATACATTCCCATACTGTTCTGGTGGGGAAAAAGTCCGTTTGCCTGATGGATCCCCCGGACATGCTGCAGCACCACAGACCCGAAGGTGACAGTTGCAACGATACCGAAAGCGATCATGACAGTATTGAAATCCCTTGTGTAATACAGATAATAATACATGGTGATAAAGACGATGTACATCATGATCATCTTCCACAATTCAAACCAGGAGTAAAGCAGATTGTCCGCATTGATGAATGAAGGGATACACAAAAGAAAATAAACCAGATAGATCTTGCTTCCCGCATCCGGGAAAAGAGGCTTTTTGCGGTAGAGGATAAGCATCCCTAAAAGCAGCGCCAAAGCCACCAGATAGACCAGAGAAACCTCCATTCCTCTGGAAGTCCCACGGTAGGTCTCGTGGGAGAAAAAGTTGATGGAGACCTGGTGAAACATCATTACAGGCAATATGAGACCGAAAACCGCATAGCGCATAAACTTACGGTTCAGCGTAAGAATATACCCCATGGGCAGAACCCCTGCTAATGTAATGAAAAAGACCAGATACTTCATAAAGAGCAACCTGCTTCAGTTGATAAAATTCAGCACCGGGAAAGTAAAGGTACTCAGGAATTGAGCCGAGGGCAGCAATTTCCGGACGAATACATTGTATTCAGAAATATCGTCATGGGGGATATAGACAACATCCCCGGGCTGGAGCCTGACATTGGCACAGCGTCCCTGCAGTATCCCATCGATATCGACCCGGTAAAAGCGGGGATTCACCATTCCGCCGCGGATGATCACACCATATTTCCAATATTGTTCCTTCACCCCCAATCCGGAAGATATCAGCTCCAATATCCCCAAATTCTGATCCCACAAACGCTTGTGCGGGCGATTGATACTCCCGATAATACTGACCATCGCCTCAGAACGCACGGCGATGTAGATATAATCCCCTTTTTTGAGTTTCACATTGTGCCAGCGGTCCCCTCTCTCAATGGCAAGTGAAAAGTCCACAGGAAGCACCTTGCCGTTGCGGACGATAATACTGTTTTTGTAATCTGCCGCATCCAGCATCTGGTCATCAAAGTCACGCACCGCAGAGCCGCCTGCTTTGGCAAAGAGATCTGCCAGGCGCATCCCGTTGCTTATGACGAACATCCCCGGATTGTTGACGGCGCCGGAAATCGTCGCAGTCTGACTGCGCACATCAATGGCAAAGACACCCAGCTCAGGATTTTTGATATATTGAGCGTAAACCTTTTTGATTTTTTTGCTGGCTTCTTCCAAAGTGAGTCCAGCCACCTGGACCTGTCCGGCAAACATCACGCCGATGGCACCGTCGGGTGTTACCAGAGACTCCATGATCAAGTCGGGATGATTGTACACCCGGATACTGATCTTATCCCCGGCATTGATCCTGTACACAGGTTCTTTCTGGGCGTCAAGTTTCTTGAGCAGCTCCAAATTGCGCCTTTTGTCTTCTTCAGTAAGTCCCGCCTGATCGACCACACCGCTGGGCAGATTGTTGATGTCCGGAAATTCATCAAAGTTTCCGGTGTAGCGGTCATAGCAGCCGCACAGAGTCAGCAGCAGCGCCAGCAGAGAGAACACATTTATTTTTTTCATTGGATATAATCTCCTGAAATAATTTTATCGACAGCAGTGACACCGGTGAGGATAGCGTACACTTTGTGGGTTTCGTCATGCAATTTCAGCACACGGCGCAACACGCTGCGGGGCGTTTTTCTTTTGCCGATGTAAAGCATGGTGGCATCACAGATATCATGGAGCTGGCGCACCATCAAACAGGTGGCATCAAAGGGCTTCTCCCTGGAAATGCGGATGAGCTGATAGTGCTTTTTCAACTCATTGACGATATTGAAAAGGGTACTGATCTCATCGGGTTCCAAACCGGAAATGTTGCGCACCGGGAAAAAGGCAAAACCGTATCCGTAACCGTATCCTTTGCCGTCACCGCTTGAAAATCCGCTCAGATACTCTACATTGTGGCTCAACTCTTTTGCAGAATAGCCAGCCCCGGGGTTGCCATTGTCAGAGTAGTAGAAATCGCCGATTTTCTGCATCCCTTTGCAGATGCTATCAACGGCGCTGACGGGAATCAGACGGACAAGGATGGTATTGCGCTTGGCTTTGGTAAACTGTTCGTCAAACATGACTGAGCTTAAAAATGCACCGTCAAGGGAGCATGAAAAGATGGTCCTGGTGTCTTTAAGGCGCAGGATGAAGTGATAGAACATCTCATTTGTCAGCACATTACGCTGTTCAGGCGTAAAATCGACATCCTGAGCAGGGATCACCCCCACAGTGGTAAAAAAATCTTTGTGGAATACAGCTTCTTCGATACCGCTGAATTTGCCGTACATAATATCCAAAAAGACTCTGAACACCGCGTACAGACCGCTCACAAAGACGGCAAAAATCAGGATCACTGCCAGTATCTTGATTGAAAAAACCGGGTATTTCTGAGTTGAGATCACTCTTTCGTTCACAATGATATCATTGGGGACATTCGCCAGATTACTGCGGATCCGGGATAACTCTTCAACCAGCAGAGATACATTTTTGTTGGAAGTTGCAAGCAAAAGCTCAATGCGGTCATGTTCGGGGATCATGTGCTGAAGTTTGCGTTCTTTCTCTTTAGTCACAACAATTTCAGCTTGCAGCGTTTTCATACTCATTTCAAGCTGATTCAAGATCACCTCAGCCTGCTGGTATTCGTTGATGATACCGTCAATGCCGTTGAGCATGAATTCGTCAAAGTGGTCGATCCCGCATTTTTTCTTGAACTCCTCCATTTCGTTGATACATGTCTGATATGCAGACCGGCTTTCAACATAGCGTGGATTGCGTTCAGAAAAAATCAGTTTTGCTTTTTCATATTCTCTGCGGAATTTGCGTATTTCGCGCACATAGTCCAGCAGTCTGCGGCGGTGATCTATAACAGGTTTGGGGATGGATTTGAATTTTTTCTCAGCAATGGCAAATTTATGTCTGGCATCAGAAAGTTTGATATTCAATTCAGAGAGAGCCGCATTCTGTTCACCCTGGATCTTTTTCAGATTTTCCATCTCCTCTTTGGGATGAATGATCCCATACTTTGTATGAAGACCGTGAAGCTCTGCGATCTTGTTTTTCTGATAATCCTGCAGCTCCCGCAAACGTCTTTCACGGGCATTCAGATAACTCCGCAATTCTCCGGAGCGGTACTCCTCATAATTTCTGATCCCGATGGCGGCAAAGGTGTTGACCAGATTCCGGACATATTCATCACTTTCGCCTTTGCCTGTGATCACAAACATATCATGCTGATCCCGCAGCAATTTTGCCTCGATCCCTTTTTTGAGGACAGTTTGCTGTTCTTTTGTCAGATGCATCTCTTCAATGAGCTGGTGAAAGACCTGCTGCCGGGAAAATATACCAAGGACATGGTTGATGCTCAAAGTTTTCACTTCCTCACATGCCCGCGGGGTATAAAACAAGGTGCAGCCCCCTTCGTACTTATAAGGAGAGCGGCTGAACTTGACATAGCGGAAAAAAAAGCCCAGTATCAGTGCCGTCAAAAAGACGAGGAGGATGCTCCATTTGAATTTAAGCAAAGTGAAGATGACCAGCTTCTGATACATCTGCAATTTCTGCATCTGTTTGGTCTCTTCCTGCACAGTGTAATCAGGTAAATTTTCCATAATGACCTCTCAGTTAAAAATCTGCCATTTCCTGTAAAGTTCTCCGTTCAGATCCAAGGGACGGTACAATGAATCAAACAGTTGCACCAGCAAAGGGGCAACAGGAGGCACCCCAAATCGTTTCCAGTCCAAAGGGGACTCGGCACTCCGGCACTTTACACAATATTTTATATAATTCATAAACGAAAGTTCGCCGCATTTTTCACATTTTTCAAAAATGGCGCGCTGCAAATCTCTTTTTTCCTCAGTTCCTGCTGTTTTCAGGATACTTGCCCTCAAAAAATCACAGGCAGAGCGCCAGAGGAGTTCAATTTCACCGGCTTTGCTGCGGCTGGGTGAACGCTTGAACTCTGCGGCACGGTGGTAAAGCTCCTTCCACTCCCGGGGGAGTTCACTTTTCATCAGAGCTTCAACTCTCTCATTGATGCGCCAGCAGTATTGTCCCCGGGCGATGAGAAGGGCATCCCCTGCCCCAAGTATCCCTTTGTATATATTCCGTAAAATAAAGTCCGGTTCATCACTCCTTCCGGAAATCTTTTTCCCGGCGAGCATCAATCCCATGCCCCGGTTCAAAAGGAGTCGGCATGCTTCAGAAAAGGGAAGTTCTTCAGGCGGGAGTGCAGGCAGATATGTTTCCAGCAGATCCTCGCCGCAAATCAGCCGGTGCCCCCGTTTGAGTTCCTGCATCATAAGGCGTTTGTGATTGCGTTTGATCTCTCTGATGCCGGCGGGGGTGCTGAAATCCACATCCACATGGAGCATTTTCTCATATTTTTCAGAAATACTTTTCAACAGCGCTGTATTCCGGGGAGACTTTTTGCGGTAAAAAACAAAGAGATCCAGATCGTTATAAAGAATACCGTTTTCACGGTCCTGACGGACGCCGCCTTCGCCCCGTCCGTAACTGCCTCCCAGATAAACAGAAAAGCCGCTGTCTTCAAGATCCGCCTTCATTCCGGCAAGGATCTGCGCCAGCAGTTCTTCTGCGTACACATCGCCGTCGGCAGTAAAATTTTTATGATTTTTTCCGTTCGCCATAGGTCGCAAATCCTCTTTTACCCAAGCTGCGCAGCACAACCTGCAGCACCAGAAAACATGAACAATGATAATGGTAATAATAGTCGTAGATACGCCGCTGTTCAGGCGTATTCTGCAATCCGTATATCTCCCCCATCTGGAACACATACTTTTCGCTTGCCGGATGGCTTTTCACCAGCTCTTTGCAAAAAAACAGCACAGCCCAGTAACCGGGATAACGGTCCATGGAAAGTTTCCAGCACCAGTGGGAATTTCTGTGGGTCAGATAAAAGGGAAGCAGGAGCAAATAAGGTATCAGCAAGCCTGCCGCCAGTACCAGTGCGATAAAGTGCTCCCATATCCTCAGGATCCACGCAGAGCGATTTTGAACAGGGGAAAAGGCGTAGCTGAAGCTGTTGCGCTCCAATACGCCGCCAGTGAAGGGATCTATGATCCTGCCGGGGGTGACGATTTTTCTTTTTATTTCCAAATTTCCTGCGACATAAGTTCTTTCAAAGATCACAGATTCCTCAACGACAGTGTTTTTATCCACCAGAGAACGCTCTCCGAGAATGGCATTGCGGATATCGGTTTTACTTTCGATAAAGGTATTGTCCCCTAAAACCAGAGGAGCCGCAAGGGTACAATCCTCTTTCATGACCACATTGGTTCCGGTGTGGATATTTTCTTTTCCGGTATAACCGGGAACATTCCAGTATTTATCTGAAAGCAAAGTAAAGTTCACTTCAAAATAGCTTTGCAGAGAGTCTATTTTATAGAAAGATACAGTGCTTTTGTAAAGTTTTTGATCCCGGTAGAGATATATTCCCTCCTCTTTAGCCTCGTCGGGGGGGCAAATGACAAGACTTTGCTCCAATTCTGCCAGGGAATGCACCTTGGGCATAAGCATTCCATGAAGAATCAAACAATCATCGGGACACTCAGTTTTGTACATTTCCCAAAGATGCGGAACTGTTTCATGACCGCCGCCTTTACGGTACTCAAGCTGCAGCTCTCCGTGCTGATACTCCTGAAGATGTTCAGCAAGGTGTTCATTATAGGTAGGTCCCAGCAGCAGCAGTTTTTCCGCTTCACACCGCAACGCAAGATCGATAAAATACTCTGCGGCAGAACGCCCCGCAACGGGCAGCATCCCCAGACTGCGGTCGGGGAAATAATCCTTGCACCACTCATGGCTATGGGAGTAGGGATTGACCAGCAGATATTTCATCACCACGCCCCCTTCCCCGTCAGGATGGCAGGGACCGTTTTCAACAGTATCACAAAGTCATTCCATGCGCTGCGGCTGGCGATGTATTGTTTATCCAGCGCCATCTGCTGCTGAAAAGGCAGTTCACTGCGTCCGGAAACCTGCCACAAGCAGGTGATCCCCGGCGTAATGTTGAGCCGTTTGCGCTCCTCAATGGTATAGGTCCGCACCTCGGAAGGCAGGGGCGGACGGGGACCGACCAGACTCATGTCCCCCAGAAGAACATTGAAAAGCTGAGGCAGCTCATCTATGCTGAACTTGCGGATAAATCTGCCCACAGGAGTAATCCGCGGATCGTGCTTCATCTTGAATATAACACCGTCACCTGATTCATTCTGCTTGAGAAGTTCCGCTTTGCGTGCTTCTGCGTCTATGTACATACTGCGGAACTTGTAAAATTTGAAGTGCCTTCCATATTTCCCAACCCGGACCTGACTGAATATGATGGGACCGGGGCTGGTCAATTTTATGACCAGTACAGTCAGAAGCATCAAAGGCAGCGCCGCAATGATACAGATGATGGAAAGAAGTATATCCATCAACCGTTTAAAAAACACGGAACTGCGGATCGTCACGCCCCAAAGCACCATCCGCATCTGTATCTGATGGTGGGAAAATGCCCCCGGACGCTTCAACTCTTTGCGTAATTTCAATATTTCTTCGTAAGTACTCATTTTATCTTCTTCTGCTCTAATGAATCAATAAAATTTTTCAGAACATCCCTGCTTGTCTCAACATTTTTGCCAATGGAAATGGAAATCTGGAATGTATGGTATTTGCCATTGTTCCTGAATTTGCGTCTGAATCCTAAAAATCCCGGCGTCGAAAATTCATCGCTTGAGTACCACACCCAGATCAAAGCGCTGTAATTTCCTTTGTGCGCCTCAATTTCTGTTACGGCAAAATCATCTCTCAAACGGAACATTTTTTCCGATGTCACGACCCAGCGGCTGGTTCTGAGGCAATGGCTTGCCGGATGGATCTCATGAATATTCTTTCCGCAGCGGACTTTCAAAACAGAGATCTCCTCTCCGGAAGCGATGTAGCGGTATTGCTCCACACGGCTTGTTGCAAAAAAGCGTTTCGTATTTTTGTCAGGCTCAATGTGTCTGCCATAGAAGCTCCCTGCCTTTGCAGGCAGTTCCGGAATGAAACTCTTCCCTGAAAAATAGAGTTCATCGGCATGAAAAGCAATGACAACGCTCAACAAAACAGCAGCCATAAAAAGGATCGTTCCTCCCTTCAGATGCCAGTTCAAACGCTTATTGGCATAGATCCATCCCATACACCCTGCGGCAAATAAAATTTTCATTCCCATTGCCGCTGCCGTGGAAATCATCATCAACTGTGCCAGACGGTAAGAGGAACTGGGAGTTCCCAGCAGCATGATCCCCAGAACCGGCAGCAGCTTATAAGCAAAGTTCCAGCTTCCTGCCAGAAAAGCTGTTCCCCAGACAAAAAAGATGCTGCCTGCGACACTGAGGGCATTGATTTGGTGCACACTTCTGGCTGCGACGACCGCCAAAGCCGGGATCACCACAAAAAAGGCGCGCCAATCCCATTTGCCGATGGCTTTTTTCTCCCACGCCCAGATCAGAGCCGGAACTGCCAGCAGAAAAAATACCCAATCCCAGGAATCCAACCGTGAAGAGCGCCATGCCTGAAGCATGTAAGCGCTGTTGGGAAGAAAAATCAGCAAAGAAAGTGCCATAAGAATATATTTTTTCATTGCCCTTTCTCCTGAAGTTCTTCTGTTGTTTCCGGCTTGTTTTTCAGCAGCTTGCCAACTGCAATAAAGAACAGCAAAGCCATAATGATTTGAACATATCCGAGGGCAACATGCCAGCAGTGGCTCAATACCGTTTCCCCTAATTTCTGAAAAAGCAGCACAGTGAGCACAATGCGGAATGCGTTGCCGATAATGATGGCAGGAATGATAAAGGCAAAATGGAGCAGCTGACAGTAAAATTTTCTGTGCATGATCCGCACAGCGATGTAGGCGATGAGGATGAAAGCATCCAGCTGATTGATCCCGCTGCAGGCATCGGTTATGGCGATATCCAGATTTACCAGATGCAGGGAACTCCCGGAGCAGACGACATTAAGCCCGCACCCTTTGAGCATAAGAGCACTGAGCATGGTTGCGCTCAAACGCAAGGGATAACTTGCCATAAGCATAAATTCTTCGTGGTAAGGTATGAATATACAGCACCAGAAAGTGGGGAGCAGGCAGGCTGAAAGTACATTTTTTCCACTGAAATAGAGGACAGTCCCACTGAAAAGGATCACAAAAGTGCATGAGCGCAGCAGATCCCCTAAAAATCCGCCCTCTGAAATCAGCATAAGCAGATTGGCAAAAATGACCAGTCCCCACGCTCCGGCATGTTCCGGGAAAGTGACTTTTCGTTCTGAATTGCAAGTGATCTTGCGGAGCATGGAGCAAATCAGCAGCACTGCCATTACCAGATCCACCAGCGCAGCATCCCATGTTCTGCCTGACAGAGCCGTCCCGGATGTGAATAGAGCAAAAAACAGCAAAAGCGCACTGTAAAGTACGCTCAAAGGATGCTGCATGATTTTGGCAAAAACACTTTTCATTGCTTCACTCTTTTTTGACGGAGCCGTTCTTCTGCTGTTTCATGACCTTTGCCTGATATTCCAGAGCCGTTTTATTCTCAGGAGACAATCTCAACAAACGGTCACACAAACTCAATATTTTTTCGCTGTCCCACTGTAGATTGCTTTTCTTGAGCCGGTGTTCCAGACCGGCAGTCAGAAAACGCCGCAATGGGCCTTGAAACGGAGACGCTCCTGTCAATGTAACGATTTCAGTGATCCGGGATAAATTGCCGCTTTTATAAAGTTTATCTGCGTAGCAGTACTGTGTTTCCCCACGGTCGGGAGCGATTTCATAAGCACGCTGCGCCAGACGCAATGATTCAGCCCTGTTGCCCAGAGCCCACTGAAGTTCAGAACAATTCATCAAAATCTCAAGCCGGTAGGGGGAGTTCTCCGGAAACTTTCCATAGAGCTTCAAAGCCTCTTTTTCCCTGTTATTTTCAGCAAGAGTCTTTGCCGCAAAAAAAAGCAGATCAAGATTTCCACCGGCATCGGCTGCGGCAAGGAGGTTCAGCGCCTTCTCTTTTTTTCCGTCGATCATGAAGAGAACTGCCTTGCAAAAAGATCCATAAGGGGGAAATTCGGCAAGAAAACGCAAATCCTCTTTTCTGCGGGTATTCATGGCAAAACGCCAGAACTCCCCGGCAATGCTTTTTGAGAAATTCTCTCTGAAAAGCCGGGAAACCTTTTCTTCCTCGCCCCGGGTTCCGGCAAGAAGGATCTTATAACGGAGCATATCCTGTTTATATTTGGGGAACTCCTGCTCATAGTCGGCAATAACTTTTTCCGCCAAGGCTGGATTTTTTACAAGGTAGTACTCCGCAGCAATTTTTCTCACACCACGATCTTTGGGGAAACGCGTCATCAAATCGCTGAGCAGCGCAGCACTGTCTCCACCGCTTTTCCTTTGGGCGAGCAGAATGACCTTGCCGGTCACACTGTCGGGGCGGCGCCGGTAGGATCTGTTGACCAGCTCCAGAAAGAGCGGATCACGGCTTTGGGGAGAAGAAAGTTCTCTTTTGATAAAGTCCAGCACCATCTGATCGGCACGCAGCTGCAGATCAAGATAAGGGCGATGTTCAATGAGGAAATTGTAATATTTGAGCACTCCTGAAACAGATTTGGAATCAAGCTCTGCGCAAAAATAGATAAAGCTGGCAAGGGGAGTATTGACAACTTTCTGCAGCGGCGTAAGGTATTGCCGGAGCGCTTTGAAATTGCCGGAAATAAAATGCTCCAGCACCTCAAGATAATAGTACAAAAGCATAGCGTTTTCCCCGGAATCCTCCTGATACTGGAGCTTCAAGTCAGAAAGTTTATCACGTTTTTTCAGCAGACAGCAAAGCTCGGCGTACTGCAAAACGACAGCCGGATCGTGATACTGCGCCAGATATTTTTCAAAAATGGCAGCGCCCTTTCCCAGAGAACGGAAGTTGGCATAAAAACGCCCCAGAGGAGGAGCAAAGGAAAATTCGTTGAGCTTATACGCCTGGAGCAGATATTTTTCCGCCCCGTCAAGATCGTTCATCTGCAAACAGATATGCGCCTGAGCCGCGGCAATTTCCTGTTTTTGAAAATCATCGGCAAGTTTTTTTGAACTCAATCCGTCTAAAACAGCAAGTTTTTGTTTTAAGCTTAAATGTTTCTGTTTGTAAAGCAGAGAGGCGATTTCTGCCATCAGATTATTTTTGCGGAACTTCTGTTTGAATTCATATTTGCCGATATTATCATTTTGTCCGGCAGCATAAAACAATATGCCGGACAGCTCATCAGAGAGTTCGCTCTTTTGCGCCAGAAAGTTTTCCAGCCGCTGAAATTCTCTGGCATAAACCATGCTTTCAATGTATGCTTTTTCATTTTCGGCACTCAGGGGATTGAGTTTGTGTGCCTGAAAACAGTAGTAAAGCTGTGCAGGAAAGTTCTTCTTCCGTGCGGCGATCTTCCCCAAAAGGACAAAAGCCCCCTCATGATCGGTGTCGTGGGATATCAATGTCTTGAGCTGTGCTTCTGCCGTATCCAGAGAAGCGGCATCTCCTTTGACGAAATTACTTTCTGCGGAGCGGAAAAGCGCAACATTCTGGTAATTGGAATAGCACAAAAAAGCAGAAAGACCGATACTGCCCAATAAAATAACTGAAGCAACACCGATCAAAACGAATCGAAAAATCCTCTTCTTACCCATGATATCCCCACACCGGCGCGATCCCTTTGAAAAACTCCGATACATTTTCAAAATCGATCAACACAAACTTTCTGCAGCTTCCCCAATTTGAAAATCCGGGGAAAGCACCTGTCACCGGAGCTCTGCTCCTGCAGGTTTCTTTCCCCAAACGCTCCGGCACTCACAAACTTGTTGAGCCGGAAAAAATCTCAACAGAAAAAACTTTTTATTTCTGCGCTTTTTTTCTGTCGTATGCCTTCTTCAATCCCCAAGCGGCACCGCCCACAGCAAGGACAGCAAGAATTCCGGGCAAGGGCTGACCGGAGGGAGCTTTTCCGTTGCTTGCGGCGTTGGCATTGACCTTGAACACATAGTACTCCTGAGTACCGTTTGAACCGAAATTTCCTCCGGCGACGCTGAATCCACCTTCAACGGCACGGGATTTTCCCCAAATCACATTGTCGGGAGATTTTTTGGAAGGTTTGGTGGAAGTGTAAACATCACCCTTTTCATCCTTGACCCAGAAACCAATCTTGTCTGACTCTGAGAAAGAAGCAGTCGCTCCATCTTTCAAAGAACCGGAAGCGCCTGTTTCGATATTGTACCAGCCGTAGTCGTTGATCCCCTGACCGCGGTCGATGTAATTCTCCTGCCCATTATCCTTATCTTTCCGGCTTTCACGGACAACATCAAATGAAACCGTTGTCGCTCCGTCAAAACTCAACCACCCCTGATTTCCCTTGACATTATACTGATAAGCTGCCATCACAGACATTGCAGCACAGATAACCAAAGCAGACGCAAAACTCTTCATACGCACAACTCCTTTAAAAATACAATAACACTGCCATAAATATGACGCTGCATAATATACAACCAAACTGACAAAAATACAAGAAAAAACACATTTTATTATCTGACTTTTTTGTCCCCCCCCAAAAAAACTCCTTCCCTCTTGTTCCGGAGCTGAAGACAAGAGTCAGCAGAAGAGTCAGACTGAAAAAATCCTGTAAAGCTGCAAAAGTCTGGAATTTCACCAAACAGCACTTGCAATATCAACTTTGAGGATGTAATTTATAGAGCCCCGGCAATGACAGACGCTGTATGCGTACTGCCGTATGACACTCTGTCACCGGGGAAAAATTCGTGCAACAAAACAAGGAGTGAAAAATGTGCGTTTGGAGTGCCTATGCAGGCAAAAAACAGGCAGCCCCTATCATCCTCGATGCCCTGAAAAAAACCGAAGGTTACTGGGCAGGATACTATACAGGAATTGCAACATGTGACAACGGCAGTCTCTACTTTGATAAGTGTATCGGACACACCGGCATTTTTGAAGAAAAGTTCAATCTTGCCGATTTCCCCGGCACCACCGGTATCGGTCACAGCCGCACCAACTCCGGTGGCGGAGAAAACCGTGCCCATCCCTTTGTGGGAACTGAGGGCAAAGTGGCACTGGTCTCTCAAGGATCCATCGGCATTTTCGGTAATGACCTGAACACCTTTTCAGAAGTGGCGCACCGGCTTTACGCCGAAGGACGCCGTTTGCGCAGCGGTTCATCCACCGACGGGATGCGTCCCAATCCGGCATTCATCATGCCTGACGGCAATCAGGTATCTCTTTCGGATGTGGTTGTCAACGAGATCGAAAGTGAATACATGAAACACGGAGACATCGTCAAAGCCATGCGCTGTGCCAGCGGTTATATGCTTGAGGAATCCTGTTCCATCTGTATTTTTGCTGACAAGCCCGGTGTGATCGGATTCATCAACATGAATCAGCGTGTGGGCTACAGCTTTGAAGAAGACGGCGTTTACATGGGCACCTGCCGCCCGGCGTTCCCCGGATGTTTCATGGAGATCCCCGGCAACTCCGTGGGCTATGTTACCGCCGGGGGCGTCTACCACCGGGAAGAGCTGGGGGATTTCAAAGTAGACAACACACTTCCTGAGGGCATGGTTCCTGCTGCCATCGCTTATTTGAAAGAAAATCCGGGGGCACACCTAGCCCACATCTGCGATCAAGCGCTGAGACCTCTGGGATTCCCCGCCGGGCGTTTGGACTATCATTGTCTGGCAGCCTACAGGACGATCGAAGCTCTTGTCGCTGCCGATCTGGTCAAATACGATGTCGTTGACGCTCCCGGATGCAAAGGGATCGATGGACGCTCCTTCAAGTGGTCATTAAAGTAATTTAAAAAAAGGAAAATAAAATGTCATCCAACAATGAAAACCTTGCGGTCAAATATGCCATGGAGCAGTGTGAATACACAGCTCCTGACGGAAAAAAACTGAAATATTGCCGTCGCCAGATGAACGGCGAACTCCCCGGAGCGACCTCTGTGCTGCTCTTTCTCCACGGTGCAGGAGAACGGGGAGACAACAATTACAAGCAGCTGTACCACGGAGCGGCGGAAGTCATTTCATGGAGTGAAAGAAACAAAGAAAAGGTCCTGCTGCTCTTCCCCCAGTGCCCCGAAGAAGAACAGTGGGTCAACACGCCCTGGAATGCTTTGAGTCACACTCTGCCTGAAGAATCCACATCAATGCAGCTTGCCATGAAGATGCTGGACTCCGAGATCAAAGGAAATTCCGCAGATCTTACCCGGATATACATTTCCGGCATTTCCATGGGCGGTTACGGCACCTGGGATGCCATCAGCCGCCGTCCGGATTTTTTTGCCGCCGCCTTCCCTGTTTGCGGCGGAGCGGACATCGCTCAGGCGCCCAAGCTGATTGATCTGCCCATACTGGCATTCCACGGCGACAGTGACACTGTGGTTCCCACAAGCCGCACCCGTGACATGGTTGCCGCGCTGCAAAGCTCCGGCAGTAAATCAGTTACCTACGTTGAAGTCCCTGATTGCGGACACGACTCCTGGTTCACAGCGTTTCGTGATGATGCCAGCTGGAAATGGCTTTTTTCCCAGAAGAAATAAATTCGTTTCTCATTTCCAACTCGCAGAGTTCCGGAAAAGGGACATTTACGAAACTCTAAGGGAAAGTGTGCGGAGCCATGTCAAGGCTCCGCCTTCCTTCAGTCAGAAAATGTCCGCAGACGATATATCATATCAACGCACTTGAGCTGCAGATCCGGTCTTGCGCCTTGCCTGTTATAAGCTCTATTGCGTTTTCCGCCAATACACATCCTGAAGACAACGGTTCTTGCGTTCCTGCAGATAGGGCAGAGCCGGAACCGGAAGTTTTTCAAGTTGCAAATGGAATTCCGGAGAACCGATATTTTTCAACAATCCGGCATAATATTTGAATTCACACTTTGGCTGCCGTGAAACGATAGCATTGCAGACAACTTTTTGCAGGCGTCTTATTTCTGAAGCGGTCAACTTGATATGTTTCAAACGCACCAACAGTTTGCTTTTTATGTATCCGCTGCGGTAATAATAGGGATCAAATTCCAGATATTTGATGGCGGATTCTTTGGCATCTGCATCGCCAGCCGAAAGTTCGGCAAGAAAGGTTTGATTCTCAAAAAAGTAAAACTTTGTCTCCGGGTACCCGAAGCCGGAAAACTCTTTCCAATCCCTGGCCGCCTTTTCCCAACGCTCTACATCTTCCGTTTTCTGAGTACGCCAACGCAAATCACTCAATTCGTGAACCCGCTTTTGCAACCGGTTCAATTCAGCGACCTTTGCGGTAAAATTTGTAAAGTCAAACTTCATTTGCGTTACCTCTATTCCCAGTGAAATGCAGGGATCGCCAATATCCCGCCGGTGCAAGTATATATGACCGACAAAGGAAAATCCAGCAGGATCATACAACTGTAAGCGCCTGTTTTCCGCCAAAAACTGTTATTGTCCCTTGCTGTGACATTGACTAACAGACGGCGCAAATTATTATGTTTTGGGGGATCGGAACCCCAGCCTTCCGGTTTTGCAATGGCAACAGCATTTTTGGATAATGTTTCTGTAACCTCCCAGTTGAACCAGCGTTCCATCGATTTTTTATCCCGGCGCAAAAACACACATCTTTTTTGAACGGGAGAAAGGGAATAATATCTGTTACTGTCTTCAAAGTAGCCTTCCAGAAAAATCGAGGCCGCTCCGGGATGGATTTCCCGGAAGGTCTGAACCGGAGCTTTAAAGTAAACAAATTGCTCATCCTCATAAAATTCTGTTGCCAGATACTCTGGAGCCATATCAAATTCCCGGTTGTCTTCAAGTATTTTTTCGCCGATGTTGGACTTTACGCAGTGCATACAGCCGCTCAAAAGCAGACACGCCGATACAGCAAAAAACAATAGATAAACTTTCATAGTTCCCCTCCTGACAGCACTACCGGAAATCCTTCGCTTTGGGGCGGCATGGGATGTTGAGGAAATTTGTCATTGTCAACACGGTATATTTTCATATCTTTTTCAAGTTGAAGATAAATATTGTGGTGAAAATTCCAATGGAGAGGCGTTGTGAACGATGCGGTATAACTGTTCCCAACGGAATCTGTTACTTGTAAAGAATGTTTGCTTTCTGCAGCTGCAAGTATTCTTATTGCAGTTTGCCGTTTCAAATCATGTTTTC
>JAZODE010000052.1:0-5298 GCA_045596885.1 Victivallaceae bacterium | reverse complement strand
GAACAAAAAAATGCCTTATTATGCTTGCGAAGCAAGCGCTTCATGCCCCAACGGGGCGCTTCATATTTTCCGCAGGAAAATGCTTCATACGGCGGAGCCGTGCTTCATTCGATCAGCGTTCACGCTGATCGAGCTATTGGTTGTTATTGCGATAATTGCCATTCTTGCTGCCATGCTGCTGCCTGCTTTGCAGCAGGCACGGGAGCGGGGAAGGCAGATCGCCTGTGTCAATATGCTTGGGCAACTGGGCAAAGCGGCATTGTTTTACGCCAATGACAACAACGACTTTGTCATCAGTCACTCCATGCCTTCAAAGAGCCAGCCCGATTCCTGGGGCGCCGGGGAGTGGTACAACGCCTACGACAGGACTACCTCCGCAGGAGAGTTGAGCCGGGGGACACTTTTCCGTTATCTGGGGATCGCTGAAACGAAAAACGCCGTTATCGGCAGCATTGCTTACAACTCCTCAGGGAAACGGTTTGTCACTCCTATACTCTGCCCCTCTGTCAACAAGGCGGGGAGTTACTACGGACTCAATTTTCAAATCGGCAGTGAACACCCCCGTACCGGTTTCAAACTGGCATCTTTGAAAAAGCCCTCCAACGGCTGTTATTTCGCAGAAACAGTCGATTCAAAGCTTTCCAACTACAAAGGTTCCAATGCCATTGACTTCCGCCATTTGAACAGCTGCGGCGTTACATTTTTTGATGGAGCTGCCGTTATGGTCAAATACAGAAAAATGGCTTTCAAATACCCGGGAGAGGATGACAGCTGCCTTTACACTTCAGTGTGGCTCCCCGGAAAACCTGAAAAATGGCAGACAGTACCGGAGTTGTGCTATGGAGGTGTCAGACAATGAAAAAACTTTTTTTGTTCGGCGCTTTGTTTCCGGCGCTCATTCTTTCTGGAGCAGAATACTTCGTCACCCCCGCCGATTCGTTGCAGAAAGCTGTTGAAAAACTCCAGCCGGGAGACATCCTGACTTTGAAAAAAGGGGTCTACCGTCAGGGGACTGTCACCATCACCGCCAGAGGAACGGCGCAAAAGCCCATCATCATCCGTGGGATCGACCGGGATTCAACCATCGTAACCGCCTGGAGATCCCTTGACAACGCCACTTGGGAACCGGTCAAAGGGGAGCGTTTCGTTTACCGTACCCCCATGACAGAAGAGGTTTTCAATGTCTCAGATCTGAAAGCGGAAAAATTGCTGCTTCAGGCGCCGGCAGTTCACGATATGGAACGGTACCGGGGAACGTTCCGCCATGAAAATGGATTCCTTTACGTCCACACTTTTGACGGCAAGATCCCCCAAAACACCCTGCGTGCCACTGTTCACTCAGGATATCTCTTTCTTTTTCAGAAAGCAGCCAGCATCAAGGTGGAAAATCTCACCTTCTGCGGCTCAGCGTACAAGGATCCCCGTTACTCCTCATGGGCAATCGCCATCAGATGTACCGGAACCTCAGATGTAAGTGTTGAAAACTGCTCTTTCCTTTACAACTCGGGAGGCGTTGCCTTCACGGTCCAAAGCCGTAACTCCACAGTGCGCAACTGCTTTTTCCACCGCAATGACGCTCCCGGATACGCCGAAGCCGCCCAGCTCTTTTTCGGCGGAAAGTCCCGGAACAATCTGGCGGAAAACAATCTGGTCATCAACACCGGAGTCCACGGAGTGCGCTTTTATTCCGGCGCCATTGACGATACGGCAAGAAACAATGTGATCGTCAATTCAAGGATCGGACTTTACTACAAGGCAACTGCCGGAAAGCGGCTGGCGCAAAACAATGTGGTCGTCAACAGTTCTTCATTCAACTACAGCGATCAACAGGGGGGACGCCCCATCAGAGACATAGGCAACACCTTTGCCTTTCCAAGCTATGTTTACGATCCCAACCCCACCAATCTGCTCTTGAAAAAGGATGAAGATCCCGGCTTCTGCGCTCCGGAATACTTTGACTACCGTTTGCAAAAAGATTCCCCCCGCCTGGGCAAAGGAGCTTTCCCCAAATGGGAGAGTGTCTATTTTCTCTCACCTTCCGGGAGCGACTCCAACGACGGCGGCAGTGTCAAAAAATCTTTTGCCACATTTGCAAGAGCGGTCAAAGCTCTGAAAAAAGGGGCAACACTCTATGTTGAAAGTGGAGCTTATAAAACCTTCAAAGGCAAACTTGAGGATGTGACCGTCAGAGCCAAAGGAAAAGTCACCGTTGACAATATGGACCTGACCGGTTCAAAAAATGTTGTTTTTGAAGGATTCACAATCCGTCAGGCGCAAGTGGGTCCCACCCATTCTGCCGCCTTCAGAAACTGTACTTTTTCCAACCTTACAGCGGGAAAAAATACCCGCCTTTACAACTGCGAAGTGGAAAATCTTTCAGGTAAAGTCCAATTTTACAACTCTCTCCTCAAAGGGAAAGTTGTGGGGAGTTTCCCCGAATCCCCTGTACTTGCCGGAGTCAAAAAAGTACATCTTCCTCAAGCGGGAACTGCTGAAAAACCTCATTTCACCTTTTACGGCAGCAAAGTTTCCGTCAGCTGGGTCACTCCCGATGTAAGCGCCGATCACTACCGGGTGAAAAACGCCTGGTGGTCCCCCCGTCCCAGTACCTCTTATCTGGAGTACGGCACGACCCGTCAATTAGGCTGCAAAGCCTATTCAAGCGGCAATCTCTTTCACAATGTGGAGCTTTCCAACATGACTCCCGGGAAGAAATACTACTGCCGCACCGTCATCCCCGCCCACCCCTTTGCACGGCAGAACGCTGCCCCATGGCGGAAAGCCGACTTTACCGGAGTTGAAAAAAGTGCTCCCCAAGATGTCAGGAGCGAAATTTTTACCTTTACGGTCCCTGCTGAAAAGGTGCGGAAACCAAGAGAGTATTTCATTTCCCCCAAAGGCAAAGATGAAAACTCCGGCAGCCGCAATGCGCCCTTCAGGACCATTGCTCAAGGCGCCGCCAAAGCGCTCCCCGGAGATACGGTCACTCTTCTGCCGGGGATTTATTACGACTCCATCACTCCCGTTCACTCAGGGAGACGCAACAGCCCCATCACATTCCGGGCGGCGACTCCCGGCAGCGTCATACTGGACGGCTCCAACTTCATGCGTCCCGGGGGCATCGTCTGCAAAGATCTGGAACACATCAAGTTTCAGGGATTTATCTTCCGCAACTACGCCAACAAACTTTACGCCAACCGCGCCGGAGCAAATTTCGGCATGGCGCAGCTTTTCCACGCCTCAGATATTGAGATCAGAGATTGTGTTTTTTCCGCCGTGGGAACCTACCAGCATCCTATCGTGGTTCTGGACAGTAAAAGGGTCAAACTTGAAAACTGCGTTTTCGCCAAAGGCGTGACCGTTATTGACGGATCAGACAACGGCGACATTGAAATAAGGCGCTGCACCTTTTATGTTTCAGAGATCCACAATATCGCTCTCAGCCGCCAGCGCCCCGGCAGCACCGTCACGGTCAGGAACAATCTCTTTGTTGCCCTGACGCCTTCCAAAGCCCTCAACAAAGTGGAACGGACAAGTATCAAAGGCAAGGAGTTCAAAGTGGACTTTGACAATAACTGCTGGTATTTTTCCCCCAAAGACAAATACCGCTACTGCGGCGGAGAAGGGAGCAAGGTCAAGATCACAGGTGTTGCCGGAGTCAAACGCTTTTATGCCAAAACCTCATGGGGAAAAAACGATATTGAGACCACCTCCATCCGCTTCAAAGGGCACAAATTCATCGATCCTTTTGAAAAGGAGTTCAGCAAAGATACGATCCGTTATTTCACTTCAGATAAAAATGTTCCCTCCCTCGGATTTTTTGAGGCGGAACGATCAGATAAATATGGAGTCAAAGCAGTCAAATGAAAAAGTTATCCATCGGCATAATCGGCATAGGGAGCCGAGCCTATTCTCTCATCCGTCCTCTCCTGTCGGAGCAATTCTCCCAAAGGGTGGAGATCACCGCCGTTTACGATCCTGATGAACTGAAACGGGAGTTCGCCCGGGAAATTGTCAAAAGTGACACCCTGAAACTCTTTGACAACCGTGAAGAGTTCCTCAAGAGCGGTCTTGATCTGGTCATGGTGTGCACGCCCCAGAGCGGACACGCCGAAAATGCCATCGCCGCTCTGGAGTCGGGCATCGACGTCTTTCTTGAAAAACCCATGGCACGGAGTGCTGCGGAGTGTCAATCCATCATCGACGCTGAAAAGAAAAGCGGCAAAAGGGTCTTTATGGGCTTCAATCTGCGTCACCATCCGGTCTGCTGTCAAATCGCTGACATGGTCAACTCTGAAAAGATCGGACATGTTCAGCAGATCATCTGTACCGACTTTTACAACGGCGGATACAGTTACTTCCGCCGCTGGCACCGTCTGACAAAAAATTCAGGGGGATTGGCTGTGGAAAAGGGATGTCACAGCATCGACCAGATCAACCGTTTTGCCAGGAGTGTTCCGGTGCGTGTTTCCGCATTCGGCGGACTTGACAGATTTCTGCCCGACAGGGAGGGAGCCGACTACTGCTCCAACTGCGGCAAAAAGGAGTCATGCGCCTACTACATGGATATGGATAAAGCCGAAGAAACCACCAAAAACGCAACCGGTATCGACGCCGTGATCGTCAACGGCGGACAGAAACTGGATATGTGCGTTTTCAACTCAGACAAAGACACCTTTGACAACCACACCATCATGATCGAATACGCCAACGGCTGCCGGGCAGTGCTGGCTGAGTGTTTCACAAGTTCCGTCAAAGCCACCAGCGGCAGACAGTTTGTCCTCAACGGCTGGGATGGGCAGATCTGGGCAGAGATGTCCAACCGCAGGATCCGTTTTTACCCCAACGCCCCCTCTCAGGGCAAGATGGAGCCCGAAGAAACAACCATCCCCCCTGCCCCCGGAAACCACGGCGGCGCCGACAATCTCATGCTGGAGTATGTCATCGACTGTCTGGAAACGGGCAAAGAAAATACACAAATGCTCACCACCGACGGTTACTACTCCGTCGCCGTGGCAGAAGCGGCAGAGATCGCCGTTCTTGAAAAAAGGATCGTTGAGATCGCTCCGCCCCAGCTCTGAGACCGCGCCCCCAGCCCCCAGTACTGGAAAGCGCTCTGATTTTGCATGAGTGTCTGGTGCGGCGCTTGGTCTGACATGTCAGACAAGTCGGACAAGTCAGACAAAACTGGTGCGCCGCCCCCCCGAGAGCAAGGCGCTTGTGGTAGACAAGCCCCACAGTACTGGAAGTCGGAGGCCAAGCGGTCTTAGGAAGACAATGGGTCTTACCAACTCCTTG
>JAZODE010000051.1:0-3278 GCA_045596885.1 Victivallaceae bacterium | reverse complement strand
CCTGCGGAAAATATGAAGCGCCCCGTTGGGGCATGAAGCGCTTTCTTCGCAAGCATAATAAGGCATTTTTTTGTTCTCTTTTTTCAGGTAATACAACGGAAAAACACCTGTTTGACAAGTTTTACTTACGAGGAGTTCAATCAGAGTAAAAAATTCTTTTTTCATCATTGAGACCTATCATTTTTTGATTTCTTCAAGGGTCAGATCGTCGAACCACACCGTGCCCGTTGCCCGGAAGAGCATGGGACGGAAGTAAGATTTGATGGTTTGCCCCTTGTCGTTCTTCTTGATACCGGTATCGGCGGCGGTGGTGAATTCAAAGCTCTGGCGCACCCAGCGGTCAGAGCTCCCCGTAACTTTGTGCCGGGGGAACCAGCGGTTGCCGGAGTCGTAGACTACAAAGCCCACACCGCCTCCTTGCCCCAGAGGACGCACATCCTTGAAGCGGATGTAAGCGGTCAGGCGGTATTTGGTATTGGGTTTCAGTTTGGGGAGAAACTGAGTGACCGTCATGCCGCCCCAGTTTTCCTTGCCCTGATATGAAAGGCGCAGGGAAGGAGGAGCGGTGAAAAAGATCTCCCTGTCCTGCGCCCAGCTTCTGCCGGGTTTGAGTTTTGCACCGGGGAGCCATCCGCCGATGTTGTGATTTCTGGCGGGGATGGAAAAGTCGCCGTTGGAAAAGAGATTTTCACTTCCACTTTCTTTGCCGAGTTTCAGGGTGCCGAAGTTCTCAAGGTCGTGGAATCCCCTGACAAAGGGGCTCCAGGTGTAGAGCACGGCGTGGCCCACCCCTTGAGAAAGGACCCGGTTCCGGGCGAAATTCACAGGGAATCCACTCTTTTTGTAACCGGGGAAGGCGCTCTTTGGAATGGAAATTTCAGCCTTGTACCCTTTGGCAGTGCGCTTCACCGAGGTGACAGCGTTGGAGTTCCACTTGACATCCCCCGTTGAACGGGCACCGTGAAGCGTGCATTTCTGATCCATGAGGGCGTTTTGCAGATTGAGAATAAACTGATAGTAGACCTTTCTGTCGCCGGAAGGGTTGAGGAAAAGTTCCACCCCGGAGTCCTGCCAGACGTGGAGTGAATCCCGCTCTCTCTTTGCCGACACTGCGTGCTCATAGAGGGGCTCTTCACACTCAAAAGTGAAGTGGAAATTTTTGGCATCCTCTTTGAAACGGACGATGGTTTGGACCGGCTTCTGGGTGATCGTTTGTTTGTTGGGGTAGACACGCAAGTAAGCGGGGCGGGCGCCTGACATGCTGAATTTTCCGGCGGCATCGGTCCGGTCCATGTACTGAGCCCGGGCTTCAAGGAGCGGCACCAGCCATTCGTTGCGGAAAAGTTTCACTCTGGCAAGGGAATCTTTGTCGTTTCTGACCAGTTTTTCAGCCTTGTCAAAGGCGGCTTTGATTTGGGCAATGCGTGAAGAGTTGTAGATCTTGTGCCAGAGATCGTAGTCCGAAGGAGGTATCACCGCAGGGCCCAGAAGGGTATCCACCTGTCTGCCCACCACCTCTTTGAGCCAGATTTTTTCAAAACTGGTGAAAAGTTCCCCCATGATGTTTGCCGCCTTGCCGAACATGAGCTGGTGGTGTTCACGGATCATGGCTTCAAGGTCGGCTTTGTTGTTCCAGCAGAACTTGCCGTAAAGGTAGTAGGTCAGATAGTTGTTGATGAAGCGGTCAGTTTCACTTTCGAGGAAGGCGCCTGTGATATAGGGCGCCACCTCTTTGAAGTAGGGCTGCAGGGAGTTGGCGCTGGGAGAGGGCACGCCGGGGAATCCGGTTTTGCCCTGTTTGCAGAGATAGTTCCAGAGCCACACTTTTTTGTTGATTTTTTTCGCCCATGAGATGATTTCAGCAAGATCTTTCTTCTGCTGGGCGGGATTGTAGATCCCCCAGGGACCCCGCTCCGCCACCATGACGAGGATGTTGGAGGGCAGCTTGAATTTCGGCACATCCCGGTAGGGGAAATACGCCATCATGGTGACGAAACCCGGGACCTTCTCTTTCTGGAGTCTGGAAGCGACTTCAGCAGTCAGTCCCCACATGAAATCAGAAGCGTAGTTTTCACTTGATGTGAACTTTGAAGCGCACTTTTTGCAGTTGCAGCGGTAGTAGGAGTCCTGAGGCATCACGTCGGCGAATCCGGGCTGGAAAACATTGGGATCCCAGGCGTACCGGTTGCCCTGCATGACCTTGCGTTTTGAGGCAGCTTCCCCCAGAAGATAGCTCTTCACATCCTGATAGATCTCCTCTCTGATCCCTGAGGAATAGCAAAGGGAGCCGGGGTGGGGCAGCGAGGGATTGTTGTGCCGTTTGCCGTTGGTCATGAGAGCAAAGTATTCCGGATTGCTTTCTCCAAAGCGTTTGAGAAAACCTGTCCGTGAAAGTCCGTGGCAGCAGGGGACATAAGATGTTTCCATGCGGTAACGGTATCCGCTGATATTTCTGTTGTACCATTTTCCGTCGTTCACCTTTTTTCCGGGCCAAACGCCGTGGTAGAGGGAGACCCTGCGGGTGACGAAATCGGGATAATCAAAGATTTCCGTTTCAGGAAGGACAATGGCTTTTTTGGCAGGAACGATGGTCCCCAATCCTTCAAAGTAGAAACGGACGCCTGCGAAGCGCTCCAGAAACTCATAGACGCCGAAGAGGGTGGAACGCTGGTAAAGATGTGCCCAGATCCCCCGTCCCAGAGCTTTTTCAGGAAGGGCTTTGGGATCATCCTGACCGGCGATGAAAACACCCTTGCTGTTGATGAGGATGGTGTAGGAGTCCTTGTGATGTCTGGCGTTTTCGATCCCCGCGGCGGCGCTCCATTTGTTGAAACCGAGGAAGATGTTGACCTTCCCCTTTTGGGGGGCGGTGAATATGTTCACTTTCCCTTTGAGAGAGCGGTTCAGAAATGCGGCAAGCTCTTTGGCGGCAAAGCGCAGCACCGGGGGCGCCTGAGGATCAATGACAATGGCGGCGTTTCCGGCGGTGAGGGTAAGAGCTTTTTTGCCCGTCTTGAAGATCTTGGGAGCGCGTTTGCCCACATGAGGAGGATCCGGAATGGCGGCACCGCAAAAGGTTGCAAGTGCCACGGCTGCTGAGAGAATAAAACTTGTCTTCATAGGATTTTTTTCTTTTTTTTGAGGTAATTTCAAAAGTCATTCAAAAAATGGCAAAGATGCCATTCGCAAAGAGCTGCAAAGGGTAGTTTGAGGTTGCTACCTGTAAGGTAACAGCCGAAAACGCTCCCTTTGTCAGATCGAAGCGAGGGCGCTTTGAC
>JAZODE010000050.1:0-3212 GCA_045596885.1 Victivallaceae bacterium | reverse complement strand
ATTGTCAAAGCGCCCTCGCTTCGATCTGATAAAGGGAGCGTTTTCGGCTGTTACCTTGCAGGTAGCAGCCTCAAACTACCCTTTACAGCTCTTTGCGAATGACATCTTTGCCATTTTTTGAATGACTTTTGAAATTACCTCCTCTGCTTTTCTTTTTTGAATTTTTCTTTGGACGCAGCTTTTTTCCCTTTCCGCCGTTCTTTGAGTTCGATATCGGCGTTCATTTTCTCCTCCCAGCTTTTGAGTCTGCGCTTTTTTTCGGGAGCGGGGGTGCGTTTGCCCCTGTCGGCACTTTTTTTGCGTGCTTTTTCCGGATAGGGGGCTGCGGATTCCACTGCCAGAGGCGCATAGCCGATGGTGGGGGCATCGGCGTCGGCACGGAATGCGGCAATGGCGGCCTTGGCATCGTCGTTGTCGATGTAGACAAAGGCACGGTGATCTTCACAGTCGATCTTGCCGATACGGTTTTTCCGGATATGGGCAATATCACGGAACAGATTCATGATCTTCACAGCGCCGAAACCGTCTTTCTGTCCCACACCCACAATGAGTTTGACTTCGTTGACAGCCCCCATGGAGTTTTCCCAGAAGGCTCGGTCTTTCTTCTTGCCTGAGAAATCACGGTACTTTCTTTCAAGGAGTTCATCTTTGAAATGATTCTGCAATATGGCGGCAAGGAGTTCTTCGGCAGAATATGCCTGATCCAGCAGCTCCTGAGCGAACAGAAGATACTCTTCATTGGCTTCGCCGCAGTTGAATTTACTGAGTTTTTCAATATAGCGGCGTTTCTTCAGTTCAATAACGGCGCGTCCGTCGGGGAGCTCCTCTTTGCGGATCTCGTTTTTGATGACCTCCTGGATGTGGCGGATCCTTCTGATTTCTCCGGGAGTCACAAATGTGATCGCTTTGCCCTCTTTGCCGGCGCGTCCGGTGCGTCCCACCCGGTGGATATAGATATCGGGATTCTGGGGGATGGAGTAGTTGATCACATGAGTCAGATCGTTGACATCAATGCCCCGAGCCGCCACATCGGTGGCAACCAGAAGGGGAAAGTGTTTGCCCTTGAAGCGGGTGATGACCTTGGTCCGCACGCTCTGCGCCACATCGCCGTGGAGCGCTTCAACGGGGTAATGGTGCTGTTTGAGTTTTTCCACCACTTCGTCCACATCTCCTTTGGTGCGGCAGAAAACCAGTGCGTAAAGATCTTCCTCAGTGTCGATGATCCGCATAAGGGCGTCAAACTTGTCTTCACGGCGCACCTGATAGTAGATCTGGTCGGTGAGTTCAGTACTGAGCTGGGTCATTTTTGTACGGATGATCTCATATTCGTGCATGAACTGCTCGGCGATATGAAGCACTTCAGGAGGCATGGTGGCTGAGAACATCAATGTCCTTTTGTCGGGATTGGTGTAGCTGAGGATCTCTTCGATATCTTCAATGAATCCCATATCCAGCATTTCGTCCGCTTCATCAAGGACAGCGTACTGCAGCTCTGAAAAATCAAGCATACCTCTTTCGTAAAGATCAATGATCCGTCCCGGCGTACCGATGACGATGTCCATATTACCTTCCCGGAGCAGTTTCAGCTGGACTTCGATATTCTGTCCGCCATAAAAAGAGGCGATACGCAGTTTTCGTGCCCCCTTGAAGGAGTTGATCTCTTCGGCGATCTGCATGGAAAGCTCCCGGGTGGGGGCAAGGACCAGCGCCTGAGGCTTTTTGCAGTTTTCCCGGGCGTTCTCAATGATGGGAATACCGAAAGCTGCTGTTTTACCGGTTCCGGTCTGGGCCTGTCCGATAAGATCCTTTTCACCGGAAAGCAGCTTGGGGATGGTCAAAGCCTGAATAGGGGAGGGGGTCTCAAAGCCTTTCAGTTCCAGTGCGGTCAGCATCTCTTCTGAAAGTCCGAGAGATCTGAAGTCATGAATATCGCTCATATCGTTCCTTAAAAGTTCAAGTCAAATGATAAATGTATAATATACACCCAAAAGCCCATAAAAACAATATAAGAATGTGGAGAAAATCCATTTTTACATTTGCAATGAGGCTGCTGCAAGGGTATATTATCCTGCAGCATTTCTACTTTGCCCGTTGAGAAAATGGAACGGCTGTACAGAAGATTTGCTCCAATGTATAAGGAAAGTTTATTATGTTTATTGATATCCATGCTCATGCCTACCTTTTTGATTCTCCGCCGCAGGATGGTCACATCACCTTTTGCAAAGCGGAAGAGGTTTTAAGACGCTACGATGAAATGGGGATCGAAAAGGGAGTCCTTCTCCCTCTGATCGGTCCAGAGGTCTATCTGCCCCAGTCCAATCAGGAGGTCCTTGAGATCTGCAGCCGTTATCCGGACCGCTTTGTTCCTTTTTTCAACATCGATCCCCGGGGTATTGAAAACTCATCTTCCACAGATTTTTCCGTTTGGATCAACTGGTTCAAGGAGCACGGCTGTCTGGGGGTGGGGGAATTCATGCCCAATATGCACTTCAGGGATGAACGGGTGCTGAATATGTTCCGCCAGTTTGAAGCGGCGGGACTGCCGGTGATTTTTGACGACACCACATTGGTCGGCTACTTCTACGGTCTGGTGGATGAACCGGGACTGCCACAGTTGGAGTTTGTTTTGCGGAAATTCCCCAAACTCAAGCTGCTGGGACATGGACCTGCTTTCTGGAGCGAAATGGGGACTTTGGAAACTGTAGGCGACAGAGGAGGTTATCCCTCTTATCCCATCAAAGAGGAAGGAGCTGTCCCCAAACTCTTCCGGCGCTACCCCAATTTGTGGGGGGATCTTTCCGCGGGGAGCGGCTACAATGCGCTTCACCGTGATGTGGGATATGCGGTGAAATTCCTTACCGAATTTCAGGACCGTCTCTGTTTCGGGACCGATATCTGTTTTGCCAAACAGGAGCTGCCTTTGGCGGGATTTCTCATCCAACTCAAGGAGTCCGGAGCGATTTCAGAGGAGATCTTTGAAAAAATCGCAAGTGGCAATGCCAAAAGACTGCTCAATATTTAAGAGGCAATTTCAAAACTCCTCAAAATTGTCACAGCGCCCTCTTCTTCGATCTGATAAAGGGAGCGTTTTTCCGCCTTCGCATAAAGCTACGGCGGGACAAGCGCCTGTTACCTTTCCCCCTCCGCATAAAGCTACGGCGGGACAAGCCAGGTAGCAAGTGCAAACTACCCTTTACAGCTCTTTGCGAATG